>JAEHCY010000389.1 GCA_016880695.1 Chromatiaceae bacterium
ATGTTGGCCGAGGCCCCCACCAGCGTGGCGTTGCCGCCCAGGGTGGCACCGAACATCATGGCGATAAACACGGGCAGGGTAGCGGCCGGCCAGTCGGTGAAGCCGGCGGCCAGCGCCAGTTCGGGGACGGCCTCGGCGGCCACCAGGTAGCCCTTGGTCATGATCATGGCCGCGGCCACCACCGGGATATTGGCTAGCAGGCTCGACAGCATCCCGATCCCGGCGAGCAGGAGCAGGGCCACCAGGGTGAGCTGGGCACCGAACCAGGCATAGAGTTGCACCGACATCCCCTGAAGCAGTCCGGTTTTGGTGAACCCCTGCACCAGGCAGAAGATGGCTCCGAGGAAGATCAGGGTCTTCCAGTCCACGTCGCGCAGTACGGCATCTACTGGCTCGACCCGGGTAGCGTAGATCACCAATAGCGCCAGGGTAGCCCCAATGATGGCCACCGCTGGGGGGATGATCTGGGTCGGCAATGCCTCGCCGAACAGGAAGAGGCCGACCATGACGGCCAAGACCACCAGGGCGAGGGCGACGAATCCCGGTTGCTGGATGGGTGGGGCCGGCGCCGCCGGGGGCAGGGTCAGGCGCGTAGCCCAGACCTCTGGCATCAGGCGCGGCAGCAGGGGCAGTATGACCAGCACCTCCAGCAGGCCCCCCAGGCTTACGCTGCGCAGGTACTCGCCGAAGGATAGCCCGATGGAACTCCCGACCAGGAAGGTGGCGGGATCGCCCACCAGGGTGAGCATGCCCGCGGAGTTGCTCACCACGGCGGCGAGGATCATGGGGCCGACGAAGTCCACTTTGAGTGCCCGGGCGACCCGGATGATGACCGGCGCCACCAGGATCACGGTGGTGGCGTTGGGGAGGAAGGCGCACACCGGGGCCACCAGCGCCACCAAGAGCAGCAGGTAACGCTTGCCACTGCCCCCTGTGGCGTGCAGGAAGCGTTCCCCCACCCACTCGAAGACCCCGGTCCGGGCCAGCACGCGCGCCACCACCATGCCGCCAAACAGCAGCGAGAGCGGGCCGCCGGCGGTGACGGCCGCTGCCACCAGGTCATCGGTATTCAGCAGGCCGAGTGCCAGGAGCAGGCATACCCCCGCCAGGGCGGCAACCGCCATGTCGATGAGGTCCAGGGCGATCACCAGGATCACCCCGGCGAAGACCCCGACGGTCAGGTAGATTTGCAGCTCGGTCATGGCCGCGGCACTCCGTCAGTCGATGGGCGGGGCATACAGCAGTCCCCCCTGGGTCCAGAGACGGTTCAGCCCGCGCTCGATCCGTAAGGGGCTCCCGGCCCCGAGGTTACGCTCGTAGACCTCGCCGTAGTTGCCCACGGCCTGGATGGCGCGCACCGCCCATCCGGGCTTGAGCCCCAGGGATTGGCCGAGCAGCGCCCATCCGGGCTTGAGCCCCAGGGCTTGGTCCATCTGCCCCTTGAGTGCGTTGGTGAGCCAGCCGATCTGGGTGGTTCCGCTGTTCGCCTGGACCTCGACGTTGGCGCGGGTCACGCCGTCCTCTTCGGCCAGGATCAGGGTGAACAGGACCCAGCGCACCACACTGGTCCATTCCGGGTCGCTGTTCAGGACCGCAGGCGCCAGGGGCTCCTTGGAGATGCGCTCGGGCAGGATGACGAAGCCCGCTTCGCCGCCGGGGGCGGAAAGGCGGGCGGCGACGAGCTGAGAGGCGTCGGAGCTGTAGGCACCACAGCGCCCGGCGAAGAAGGCGGCCGCCAGCTCGGCGGCGGTGTCCAAGACCAGGGGCTTGAAGCTGAGTCCGGAGCGCTCGGCGTAGCGCTCCAGGTTGCGCCGGTGGTGGGTCCCGCGCTTGACGCAGACCGTCGCCCCATCCAGCTCTGCCGCGGATTGGGTCCCGCCGGCTGGGACCATGAATCCCTGGCCGTCGTAGAAGAGGATCGCCGGAAACTGGACCTTGACCAGCGCCTCGCGGGTCAGGGTCCAGGTGGTGTTACGCGACAGAATGTCGATCCGCCGCCCCTGGAGTGCCGGTAACCGTTCGCTGGCCCGCAGCGGCAGGAATTCTATCCGCTCGGCGTCCCCAACCACGGCGGCCGCGACGGCGCGGCAGAAATCCACGTCGAGGCCCTGCCATCGCCCGGTCGGGTCGCGATCCGAGAAGCCGGAGATACCCTCGCTCACCCCGCAGCGCAGCGTCCCGCGAGACTTCACCGCGTCGAGGAGCTCCCCCGCGCCGGCGGCGGGCAGTAAGGCCGGCGCAACGGCCAGGAGTGCGATCAGTGCGGTGAGTCTAGCCGTTCGCATCGAGGCTCCTCGGGTCATGCCTGGCGAATCTCCTCTCGGCCGGCGCGTCGGGGGCGGGGTCGGACACCCTGAACGTGATCGGGAATGGGCCGCGCCGGATGGCCGTGCCCGCGTCCGCCGGGACTTGCGGGTCAGGGCTTTTGTTCGTTTTCCAGCGCCTTGGTGGTGATTTCGTGATACAGGCTCACGCCACGCGCATACAGATCCTGAAGGTCGGGGCGCTTGTCCACGTAGTGCCTGACGGCTTCGGCGTCGGCCATCATCTGCTCGAGGTGCTCGATATCGTGATCATCGAGGCGCTCGCCGCGATCGACCCTCGCCTTGATGTCGAGCGCGCGGGGGAGTCTGAACTTTTCGAAGCGCTCGAGCAGCGCAACGACTATCCCTTCCTCTTTCGAAACCTCGGTCATAGCTTCCTCCGGAACATGGCAATGAGGGTGGATCGCGTACCCAAGGGACCCTGATTCTCTCCGAGCCGTCTAGGCCGCCGCAAGCCTAGCACCGATACTATACGCACCACTCGAAGGATCAGAAAGAACCTGGAAGGCGGATCGCGAGCTCGGATGCTAATTGGTAACCGTCGGCCCAAGAGGCGCGGTGGGGCGGATTTGTGGGATGGAAGCGGCGCGGTTCAGACCTCTGCCGTCTGTTTCAAGGTCGAGCGCGCCGTATCCCCCCACTAAAACCCCTGGGGATGCGCTTTGCTCCTCAGCCGAGATCAGAAGTCTGTCTTGCTTCTGCGGACCATGGGCGCGATCCCGTTCGATTTTGGGTGGATAATCGCGTGAGCATTCCCTGCCGCTACCGGGCCAATCCACGAGCCATGAAACCGGAGACGACAGCGATCGGCGCGCGATTGCGGGCACCTCGGGCCGCCGCCGTCGCGGGTATCCTTTTCTCGATCCTGCTGACCCTGAGCTTCCTGCTGCTGCGACGCTCCGTCCCGGCCGATCCGCTCGATGCCGGGGCCTGGTTGCAAACCCGTTCGGACATCGTGGCCCTGGCGCTCAATCTGGTGCCCTTCGCCGGCATCGCGTTCCTGTGGTTCATCGGCGTGCTGCGGGATCGACTGGGGGAACGGGAAGACCGGTTCTTCGCCACAGTGTTTCTCGGCAGCGGGCTCCTGTTTCTGGCCATGCTGTTCCTCTCGGCGGCGGTGGCGGGCGGCCTGATCATGGCCTATGTGGCCGAAGCGGATCGGATGCTCGGCTCCGCCACCTTCGGGCTCGCCCGTGCCATCATCTATGAGATCATGAACGTCTATGCCATCAAGATGGCGGGGGTGTTCATGGTCGCAACCTCCACGCTGGCGATCCGCACTGGCTTCATTGCCCGCTGGATCGCCTTCCTCGGCTATGCCCTGGCGGGGCTACTGTTGTTCAGCAGCCGCTACATCGAGGGCATTCTGTTGGCCTTTCCGCTTTGGGTACTCTTGATCAGCCTCTACATTCTGCTCGACAAACGATTGCAGCCCTCCGCCGCGGGGGCTTTAACCCAGGAGAAAGAAGATGGTGAGTAAGAAAAAGCGCGCTAAAGACGACACCGCTACCCCGGCGCCCGAGAAGTTGAAGACGAAGGCTTACGAGGAACAGCTGGCGAAGCTGCATGTGGAGCTGGTCAAGCTTCAGGAGTGGGTCCTGCATCAAGGGCTCAAGGTCTGTGTCGTGTTCGAAGGCCGGGATGGCGCGGGCAAGGGCGGTACCATCAAGGCGATCACCGAGCGGGTGAGCCCGCGGGTGTTTCGGGTAGTGGCCCTCCCGGCCCCCACCGAGCGCGAGAAATCCCAGATGTACGCCCAGCGCTACATTCCGCATTTTCCGGCGGCCGGCGAGGTGGTCATCTTCGATCGCAGTTGGTACAACCGCGCGGGCGTCGAGCGGGTGATGGGGTTCTGCACTGAGGACCAGGTCAAGCGTTTCCTCAAGATGGCTCCACTGGTCGAGAAGGCGATGGTGGATTCGGGCATCATCCTGCTCAAGTACTGGCTGGAGGTCAGCCCGGAGGAGCAAACCCGCCGGCTCGAGGCGCGCATCGAGGATGGGCGTAAGATCTGGAAGCTCTCGCCGATGGATCTCAAGTCCTACAGCCGCTGGTACGATTACTCGCGGGCGCGCGATGACATGTTCGCGGCCACCGACACCGATTTTGCGCCCTGGTTTGTCGCCCGGTCGGACGACAAGAAACGCTTGCGCCTTAACATCATCACCCACCTTCTCGCCCACATTGCGTACCAGGAGCTTCCCCGCGAGAAGGTGGAGCTACCGAAGCGACAGAAGGCGGGGAGCTATCGTGAGCCCGATTATCCCTACCGGTTCGTCGAGGAGCGGTACTGAGGCCGGCACCCCGGCGGGGCAATGCGGTGGGGCGAGGGGTTGGTGGGCATCCGGCCGGCGTGGGAGAATGCGAGCACAGAGCAGACCCTGCCTCTGCCCCCATCGGTCCCGCCGGTTATCGCTTGTGTGGCGGGGGGTCTTTCATCCAGGAGATATCGGCAACATGATCCACATCTATTTCTTGCCCGCCCATGGGGTCCGGGGTCTTGCCCTGGCGGCCGCGGTGCTTGCCGCTGGCTGCGCATCCACCGATTCCGGCGATTCCTCGATCCTCGGGGCTGGAACCGGAGTGACCGCCAGCGACCCCACCCGCTTCACCCAGAGTGGCTTTCTGTCGAACTACGGGCGCCTCGGCCCCGTATCCTGGGCCGAAGGTATCCAGTGCTGGCGTGATCCCCAGCTCGATGCAAAAAAGTACGACAAGGTGCTGATTTCGCGCATGACCCTGCAGCTCAAGCCCGGACAGGAGGAGGGCATCGATCCCGCCGACCTCAAGACCTTGACGGACTATTTCTATCAGTCCCTGGTCAAGGCGCTCAAGCCGCAGATGCAGGTGGTGGACAAGGCGGGTCCCGGTGTGCTCGTGATACGCATCGCGCTAACTAACCTGGTGCCGACCAAGGTCGCCAATAGTGTGACCGGGACGGTGGTGCCCTATGCCTTCGTCCTTGAGGCGGGCTCGGGCGCGGCCACGGGAAGGCCCGCCGGTTCCACCCCCTATCTGGGCGAGACCGGTATGGAGATGCAGTTTCGCGATGGCGCCTCGAATCAGGTCTTGGCCGAGTGCCGCGATACCGAGATCGGGCGCAAGTACGCCGCGGACCTCGATGCCGGCGCGGCGCAGACCTGGGCCAGCGGCTACCTCAATTCGTTCCAGAGCTGGTCATACGCCCAGAACGCGTTCGACAAGTGGTCTGCCCTCACTGCCCAGCGGCTCGCCGCGCTGCGTGGGGTCTCACCGCAGTGACCGGCCCCGAGACCGGTTCCTGATCGGCGATCGTTCCCGGTGCCGTCCGTGCCAGCCCGGGTGCCCAGCCGGAAGCAATGACGGCCCGCGACCGCGGCGCTCCCCATGCGACACTGGCTAGCAATCGGATATCTGATGGTCGCAGTCGCCGTGCAGGCGCAGGACATCGAGCCTCGCGCCTACTCCAACGCGCCGGTGGGCGTGAACTTCCTGATCGCGGGCTATGCCCATACGCAGGGCGGTGTAGCGTTCGATTCCGCGCTGCCCCTGACGAACCCCGAGCTCGGTACCTCGAGCGCGGTGCTCGCCTATGCCCGGACGCTCGACCTCTGGGGCCTGTCGGGCAAGCTCGACGCCATCGTCCCCTATACCTGGATGTCGGGATCGGCGCAGTATCGGGGTGAACCGGTGGATCGGGTGGTCAACGGATTTGCCGATCCCAGGCTGCGGCTCTCGGTGAACCTCTACGGGGCGCCTGCCCTCAGCCTGCAGGAGTTCAGGGGTTACCAACAGGACCTGATCGTCGGTGGGAGTCTGCAGGTGTCCGCGCCCTGGGGCCAGTACGATGATACCCGCCTGATCAACCTCGGCACCAACCGCTGGTTCTTCAAGCCGGAGTTGGGCGTTTCCAAGGCCCTGGGCCCCTGGACGCTGGAAGTCGCCCTGGGGGCGACCCTGTTCACCGACAATGACGACTTCTTCGGCGGCAACAAACGCTCCCAGGACCCGCTCTACTCCGCCCAGGGCCATGTGATCTATAGCTTCCACTCGGGTATCTGGGGGTCCCTCGACGCTACCTACTTCACCGGCGGCCGCACCGAGCTCAATGGCACCTGGAACGACGATTTGCAGGAAAACTGGCGCCTGGGGGGCACGCTGGCGTTTCCCCTGGACGCCCACAACTCGATCAAGCTGTATGCCAGCAGTGGGGTCTCGGCCCGCACCGGAAACAACTACGATCTGCTCGGTATCGCCTGGCAGTACCGCTGGGGCGGCGGGCTCTGATGTGGGCCGCTGGAAGGCGGGGTCGCGCATCTGGGCGCGACAGCGTTGCCTGTTACCTCGGCTTCTCTGCGATTGGCGTCGCGAGACCTAGAATCCAGGGTCCGTACAACCGCCTCGTCTTGCTCGACCCCGCCGCTCCGATAATCCTTGGGGACGCTTGCGTCTCGCCAAACCTCGCCAGGCTTAGTCGACGGCAAAATCCATTTTCAGCGAAACGGAAGCTAACCCTCCATGCCCCACTCACCCGCCCATCTCTTCACGTCTCTCACCATCAAGTCCGTCCGCCTGCGCAACCGCATCGGCGTCTCGCCCATGTGCCAGTATTCGTCCGACGATGGGGTCGCCAACGACTGGCACCTGGTCCATCTGGGGGCGAGGGCGGTGGGGGGTGCCGGGCTGGTCTTCGCCGAGGCAACGTCGGTGGCACCCGAGGGGCGCATCACTCCGGGCTGTGCCGGCCTGTGGGCGGACAAGCACATTGAGCCGCTCGCCCGCATCAACCGCTTCGTCAAGGCGCAGGGGGCGGTACCCGGCATTCAGCTCGCCCACGCCGGGCGGAAGGGTTCGGCGGCGCGACCCTGGGAGGGCGATGCTCACCTCAGCAACGAGGGGGGTGGTTGGCCGACGCTCGGGCCGAGCGCGATCGCCTTTGGGGGGGATTTACCCAAGGTGCCGCGGGCGATGACGGACGCCGATATCGCGCGGGTGCAGCAGGATTTCGTCGCCGCCACCCAGCGGGCCTTGGTTGCCGGCTACGAGTGGCTGGAGCTCCATTCCGCCCACGGCTATCTGAGCCATGAGTTCCTCTCACCCCTTTCCAATCAGCGCAGCGACCACTACGGCGGCAGCTTTGACAACCGCATCCGCTTTCTGCTCGAGACCACCCGCGCCGTGCGTGCGGTGTGGCCGGAGCGGTTGGTGCTGGGCGTGCGCCTCTCCTGTAGCGATTGGGTGCCGGGGGGTTGGGATATCGTGCAGAGCGTCGAGCTCGGTCGCCGGTTGCGGGAGGAGGGCGTGGACCTGATCGACTGCAGCTCCGGCGGGATCGTGCCGGACGCGAGGATTCCGGTGGGCCCGGGCTTTCAGGTGCCGTTTGCGGAGCGCATCCGGCGCGAGGCCGGCATCCTGACCGCGGCGGTGGGGGTGATCACCGAACCGGCGCAGGCGGATGCGATTGTCCGCAACGGGCAGGCGGATCTGGTGCTGCTCGCCCGGGCGCTGTTGCGCGACGCCGAGTGGCCCCTGCGGGCCGCCCGTACCCTGGGGCAGGCCGAGGCGCTGCCGCCGCCGGCGCAGTACGCGCGGGGCTGGTGAGCGTCCGCGAGGGGAGCCCTTGCCTGGGCCTGGCCGGAATGCTCAGGTGTTGGTGGTACCGAGAGGGTTGAGTTACTGTTGTGAGGGTGCTGTGCGCGCGCTCGCGCGCGGGCCTAGCCGCTGCAAACCGGTGGTCCTCGATTCGGACATTTCGGGTTTCCGGCCCCTCGATAGGGCAACTGGGCGGCCTGCTCGGCGCGAACGGCCCCTGACTGGACGGCGGAGAATCCGTTTGTCCCGAGTGGTGTTGCGTAGCAAGGCGTATCGAGGGATCGTCCCGAGCAGGTGCAAAGCGTCGTATTGAGGGATCACACTGAGTGGTACCCAGTGCGCGTCGGCGTTTCGGTTTCGTCGGACTGCAGTCCGAGGGGTTCACTCCGGCCGGCGCAAAACAGAAAATTGACGCTCCTGCGGTATAACCTTGTGTAGGTTAAAGTGTGCTCAGGGGCCAAGTGGCACTAACTATGGTTGCTGGGGTGATTCATCTTCGGGCTTGGCGCTTGGTCTTGAGCGCCGAGCCGTCGATGTCGTGAGGGAACCTTATGGATATTGCCGAACTACTCGCCTTTACGCACAAGAACAACGCCTCCGATCTTCATCTGTCCGCGGGTTTGCCACCGATGATTCGCATCGATGGCGACATGCGGCGCCTGAATGTCCCAACCCTCGATCACAAGACGGTGCACGCGCTCGTCTACGACATCATGAGCGACAAGCAGCGGCGGGACTATGAAGAATTCCTCGAGGTGGATTTTTCCTTTGAGATCCCGGGGGTGTCGCGCTTCCGCGTCAATGCCTTCAACCAGCACCGGGGGGCATCCGCGGTGTTCCGCGTCATCCCCTCTCAGGTGCTCACCCTAGAGGAGCTCGAATGTCCTCCCCAGTTCATCGACATCATCAGCGTGCCGCGGGGGTTGGTGTTGGTGACCGGTCCCACCGGATCGGGCAAGACCACCACCCAGGCGGCGATGCTCAACTACCTGAACGAGAACCTCTATGCCCACATCCTCACCATCGAGGACCCCATCGAGTTCCTCCACACCAGTAACAAGTGTTTGATCAACCAGCGCGAGGTCCATCGCGACACCCGCGGGTTCAGTGAGGCCCTGCGTTCGGCCATGCGTGAGGACCCCGATATCATCCTGGTGGGCGAGATGCGCGATCTGGAGACCATGCGCCTCGCGCTCACCGCGGCCGAGACCGGCCACCTGGTGTTTGCCACGGTACACACCAGTTCGGCGGCCAAGACCATCGACCGTGTCATCGACGCCTTCCCCGGGGGGGAGAAGAACATGGTCCGCTCCATGCTTTCGGAGTCGCTGCGGGCGGTAATCTCGCAAGCCTTGCTCAAGCGGGTAGGGGGCGGGCGGATTGCCGCCTGGGAGATCATGGTGGGTACGCCGGCGATCCGAAACCTGATCCGTGAGGACAAGGTGGCGCAGATGTACTCGTCGATTCAGACGGGCCAGGCATTCGGTATGCAGACCCTGGATCAGTGTCTTCAGGACCTGGTCAAGCGTGGCAAGATCAGTCGGGCGGAGGCGCGCAGTCGTGCCCAGAGCAAGGATATCTTCCAGTAACGACTCAGACACGAGGGGGACGGTCATGGACCTTGGCGGACTGCTGGTCATGATGGTGGAGAAGAAGGCATCGGACCTGTTCATCACGGCGGATTGGCCACCGAGCATCAAGGTCGACGGCAAGGTGTTTGTGGTCGGCGACAAGCCACTCGCCCCGCTCGAGGCGCGCGACACGGTCTACTCGGTCATGAATGATCGCCAACAGAAGGAGTTCGAGGCCACGCGCGAGTGCAACTTCGGTATCACCGCCAAGGGGGTGGGTCGTTTCCGGGTGAGTGCCTTTATGCAGCGGGACGCGGCCGGCATGGTGCTCAGACGCATCGAGAGTCAGATCCCCACCTTCGCCGAGCTCAATCTCCCGGCCCGCCTGAAGGATCTGGCGATGCTGCAGCGGGGCATGGTGATCTTCGTGGGGGCCACCGGCACCGGTAAGTCCACGTCCCTGGCGGCGGTGGTGGGCTATCGCAACCGCCACAGCACCGGTCACATCGTGACGGTGGAAGACCCCATCGAGTTCCTGCACGACCACCAGGGGTGCATCATCACCCAGCGGGAGGTGGGGCTCGATACGGGCTCGGTCGAGGTGGCCCTTCGCAATGCCCTGCGCCAGGCGCCCGACGTCATCATGATCGGTGAGGTGCGCACCCGCGAGGCCATGGAGCACGCCATCACCTTCTCCGAGACGGGCCAACTCTGCCTGTTCTCACTGCATGCCAACAACGCCAACCAGGCGCTCGACCGCATCGTAAACTTCTTCCCCGAGGAGAATCGCCAGCAGCTGCTCCTGGAGCTTTCGCTGAACCTCCGCGCCATCGTAGCCCAGCAGCTCATTCCGCGGCCCGGCGGCCGCGGGCGCCGCGTCTGCGTGGAGATCCTGCTCAATACCCCGCTCGCCTCCGATTACGTGCGCCAGGGGGAGATCTATAAGCTCAAGGATCTGATGCGGCGTTCCGCCGAGCAGGGGATGAACACCTTCGACCAGGATCTCTTCCGCCTCTATAAGCAGGGCGAGATCTCTTATGCGGATGCTGTCCGCTACGCGGACTCCGCCAATGAGGTGCGCCTGATGATCAAGCTGGATAAGGACAATCCGGACGCGGACCTGCTCAGGGGTCTGGAGGACGTGACCCTGGTGGACAAGTAGGGCTCGAATCAGCCGGGAAACACGCTGCGGGCGTCGAACACCGGGCCGTCCACGCACACCCGCTTCATCGCCGGGCCGCTGGGTGTCTCCACCGCCACCACGCAGCCGGCGCAGCCACCCACGGCGCAGGCCATGTACTCCTCGAGCGACACCTGACAGGGTAGCTCGGCCTCGCGGGCGAGCCGCGCAACCGCCTCCAGCATCGGATGGGGGCCGCAGGCAAACACCTCCACCTCTTGGTGCTGTGCCGGTGTCAGGCCCTCCAGCCAGCGGCGGGCCAGGTCCGTGACGTAGCCCTCGAAGCAGCCCGGGTAGCCCTGCAGGCTGGCCAGCCGGCTGGGGATGCCCCAATCCTCCAGCAGGGGCATGGCGCCGATCGCCCCAGGCGGTATCCCAGGAAGCAAGAATTGGGAGGGCACTACCGGGAACGGGAAGGGGACCTCGGAGCCAAGGATCACCAGGGGGCGGAAATCTGGTTGCGTCCGCAACTGGTCCGCAAGGAAGATCATCGGTGGCATGCCGACCCCGCCGCCGATGAGCAGTGGGCGCGGCCGTTCGCCATGCACGACGAAGGGCGTTCCGATGGGGCCCAAAAGGCTGAGGCGCTCGCCGCGTCCGCGGCTTGTGAGCAGCCGCGTTCCGGTGCCCACCGCCTTGTAGAGGATCTCCACCCATCCCTGCTCGGGTGATGTCCGCAGGATGGAGAGGGGCCGGCGCATCGGCTGCAGCGGTGCGCACTGAAGATGGACGAAGCTCCCCGGACGGGCGTGGCGGGCGCATTCCGGTGCCTGGACCCGCAGCAGATATTGCTCCCCCGGGTGAGCCTCGTGGCTCAGGATCTCTCCCTCTTCGAGAAAGATACTGGCGCGCTGGGGCGCCGTGCTCATGGTGCGAGGTCCGGTCGGGAGTAGACGAGCTGACCGCCGAGCAGGGTGTAGGCCACCCGACCCTGAAACTCCCAGCCGAGGAAGGGGCTGTTGCAGCCGTGGCTGACCAGGGTCTCTGGTCTGAGCTCCCAGGTGATGAGGGGGTCGAACACGCAGACGTCGGCCACCCGGCCCACGTCGAGCCGTCCGAAGGGCAGCCCGAGCACGGCCGCGGGTCCCACCGTCAGACGGGCGAGCGCGGTGGCGAGGTCGAGAGTGCCCTCCTGAACCAGCCGCAGCGTCAACGGAAGGAGGGTTTCGAGGGCGGATATCCCCGATTCCGTGGCCGGGAAGGGGCGTTCCTTGGCATCGGGCTCGTGGGGCTGATGGTCCGAGCAGATGGCAATGATCTGCCCTCCCGCCACCGCCTCGCGCAGGGCAGCACGATCGGTGGGGGTGCGCAGCGGGGGGCTCAGGTGGCAGTTGCTGTCGAAGCCCTCCACGTCCATCTCGGTGAGGTGCAGTTGGTGCGCGCTCACATCGGCGCTCACCGCAAGCCGCTCCTGCTGCGCCTGGGCCAGCATGCGGCAGGAACGGGCGGCGGAGAGGCCGCGAAAATGCAGCCGTGCACCGGTCTGCTCGGCAAGGGCCAGGTCGCGGGCCAGCGCCACGGTCTCCGCCGCCACCGGGATCGCCGGCAGGCCAAGGCGGGTGGCTACCCTACCCTCGTGCACGCAGCCCTGGTCGCGCAGGTAGCTGTCTTCGGGTCTCAGGAAGGTGGTCAGGTCGAAGGTTGCCGCGTACTCCAGCGCCCGGCGCTGCACCAGGGTGTTGCGGATGTAGTGATCGGCGTTGCTCATGGCCACGCAGCCAGCCCGCTTGAGGGCCGCCATCTCGCTAATCTCCTCGCCCATGAGCCCGCGGGTGAGCGCCCCGGTGGGCAGGACCCGCGCCTTGCCCCAGTGCTGCGCGGTCTGCTGGATCAACTGGGCGACCGCGGCTGTGTCGATGATGGGCTGGGTGTCGGGCGGGCAGCACAGGGTGGTGATGCCCGCGGCGGCGGCGGCGGCGGTTTCGCTGCGGATCGTGGCCTTGTGCTCGGCCCCGGGCTCCCGCAGGCGGGCACAGAGATCGATCAGCCCCGGACAGACCACCAGCCCCCGGGCATCGAGGATGCGATCAGCCTGGAAACCCACCGGCGCCGACCCCACGCCGGCCACCCGACCGGCCTCGATGTGCAGATCGAGCTCCCCGTCGACACCGTTGGCCGGATCGATCAGCCGTCCCCCTCGGATGCTGATGCGCGTGGACCTATCCATCGAGGCCGTCCCCGGGGTGGCCGCTCTGGGCACCCAGGGTCATGGCGATGACCGCCATGCGCACCGCGATGCCGAAACTGACCTGCTGCAGGATCACCGAACGGGGCCCATCGGCCACCTGGGAATCCATCTCCACGCCACGGTTGATGGGGCCGGGGTGCATGACGATGGCATCGGGCTTGGCAGCGCCCAGGCGCTCCTCGGTGAGGCCAAAAAGCTGAAAGTATTCCTGCTCGCTCGGCAGCATGGCCCCGCGCATGCGCTCGCGCTGCAGCCGAAGCATGATGATCACGTCCACGTCGCGGATCCCCTCGGTCAGGTCATGGAAGACGTGCACGCCAAGCTCGCGGGCATCGCTCGGGATCAGGGTGCGCGGACCGATGACGCGTACCTCCGCCGTGCCCAGGGTGTTGAGCGCCGCGATCTGGGAGCGGGCGACGCGCGAGTGCAGCACATCCCCGACGATGGCCACCCGCAGCCGGCCGAAGTCGCCCTTGTGATGGCGAATGGTGTACATGTCGAGCATCGCCTGGGTGGGGTGGGCGTGGCGGCCGTCGCCGGCGTTGATCACGCTGATGTGCGGGGCCGCATGTTGGGCAATGAAGTGGGCGGCGCCACTGTCGCTGTGGCGGACGACGAACATGTCCACGTGCATCGCCTCGAGGTTGCGCAGGGTGTCGAGCAGTGTCTCACCCTTGACCGTGGACGAGGTCGAGATGTTGAGGTTGAGCACGTCCGCCGAGAGTCGCTTGGCCGCCAGTTCGAAGGTGGTGCGGGTGCGGGTACTGGTCTCGAAGAACAGGTTGGTCACGATCTTGCCGCGGCACAAGGGCACCTTCTTCACCGCCTGGGCGGCCACGCCCGCGAAGCCCGCGGCGATGTCGAGGATCTCGGTCAATAACCCTCGGCTCAGGCCGTCGATGGTGAGGAAATGCCGCAACCGGCCCTGGCGGTCAGTTTGGATGTTGGTTGGAAGCACGGGCTAGGTCCTATCGTCCGCTGCGGGCTTGACTTTGGCACGGCTCGTCGGCGCGCGGATCACCAGTGACAGCGGTTCTGGCCCCGTGAGCTTGAGGTGCTGCCCCGGTGCGAGCCGGGCCTGCCAGCCCACCAGATCGGCGGCGATGGGCAGCTCCCGGCCATCGCGCTCCGCCAGGGCGACGCGTAACACCGCAGCCGGGCGGCCGTAGTCGAACAGCACGTTGAGGGCGGCGCGAATGGTGCGGCCGGTGTGCAGCACGTCATCGACCAGCACCAGCTGCCGGCCGTCGATGTTCACCGGCAAATGCGAGGGTCGCACCACCGGGTGGATCCCGATGCGGGTGAAATCGTCGCGGTAGAAGGAGATGTCGAGGGTGCCGAGGGGCTCGCTCAGGCCCAGGCGCCGGTGGATGCGCTCCGCCACCCAGACCCCGCCGCTGTGTATCCCCACCAAGAGCGGTCGCTCGATGCCGCGTTGGGCGAGGATCTGGCGCAACTGCTCGGCCATCTCGTCGATGGCGGCGTCGATCTCCCGCGCGTTCTTCCAGGGTTCAGGTGTATTCACTCAACCAGGTTTCCAAAATGAGCTTCGCGGCCATGGCATCGACGACCTCCCGCGAGGTCGCCTGTTTGCCGAGTCGGGAACGCGCCTCCCGCGAGCTTAGCCGTTCGTCCACCAGGCGTACGGTGAGGCGGAAACGCCCCTCGAGCTGGCGGGCAAACCGCTTGGCGCCCTCGGCCGCCTCAGCCTCGGTGTCGTCGAGGTCGAAGGGGAGTCCAACCACCAGGAGCTTGGGTTGCCACTCCCGGATGAGCCCGGCGATGGCGTCCCAATCGGGTCGTCCCTTGCGGGCGTGCAAGGTGGTGAGCGGCGAAGCCGACGCGGTGACCGTCTGTCCAACTGCGACCCCGATCTTCCTTGGTCCGAAGTCGAAACCGAGCAACGCTTCCACTCAGGCGTGGCCTGCCTCACCACTCAAGAGATTGAGGTCGACCCGGAGCAGGCTGGCGGCCGCCTGCCATCGGCTCTCCGCGGGCAACCGGAAGAGGATGTCGGTCGCCGCCGGTCCGCTCAGCCAGGAATTGGCGCCGAGCTCGTTCTCTAGCTGGCCGCTCGCCCAACCGGCGTACCCGAGCGCGATGAGGACGCTCTCGGGCCCTTCCCCAGCGGCGATGGATTCGAGGATATCGCGGGAGGTGGTGATGCTGATCTTGTCGGTGATCTCCAGGGTGGAGTCCCAGCGCCGCCCCCCGGAGTGGAGCACGAAGCCGCGATCGGGCTGTACCGGTCCGCCCTGATAGACGGTGGTGCGGCCGATCTCGGGATCGACCGGTTCGATGTCGAGCTGCTCGAGCATGTCGCCGAGGTGAATATCGCTCATTGGCCGGTTGATCACCAATCCCATGGCACCCTCTGCGCTGTGCTCGCAGAGGTAGGTAACGGTTCGCGAGAAATTGGGGTCCCGCAACCCGGGCATGGCGATGAGGAAATGGTTGGAGAGAAAGCTGCACGAATCCATGGGCGATAGTATCCGGCCCCGCATTCGGGTTTGTCCAGCGCGCCGGACGGCCTGGCACCGCGAAGGGGTTGTGGGGGATTGGTCAGGACAGATCACCCCATAGGTCGTCGCCGCGGCAGGGTTTGGCGGGGTCCGCGGCGATGCGCTGCTACTTATCCGAGCTTAGGGAGCTCAGGCGGTTGCTGTTCAAGAACTGCCAGGTTCG
>JAEHCY010000390.1 GCA_016880695.1 Chromatiaceae bacterium
AGGACCGGGATCTCGCGCTTGGCGGTGCCATCGCTGACCAAGACCGCCACCGCGTAGTCGTGGATGCCGGTGGCCTGAGCCAGCTCCCGCAACCGCTGCTCGCTCTGCTGCCGCTCGTAGGCAAGGGGGTCTCGGTCCTCGGGCGCGATGAATTCATTGGAGCGGTCCACCGGAAAATGATCGATGATGTGGGCTAGGGTGAGACGACTGCCGCAGGCCCCTGCCAGTGCTGCCGCCCGTGCCAGCGTGACGCGGCCCGCCTCGCTGAAATCGAGCGCGACCAGGATGTGCCGGTAGCCTCCGGGGGTTCCGCCGGCCTCCTCGCCAACCTTCATCACCAGTACGTCGCGGTCCGCGTGGTGCAGAACCTGGGCGCATCGGTTGGGCAGCAGGAGACCCAACCCCCGACCCACATGGGCGCCGATGCACACAAGATCCGCCCCGCTGCCGCGGGCGGCTTCGTAGATCCTCTCCGTGGGGTTTCCGAAGAAGACCTCCACGGACCGAACCACCGGCGAGACCGCGCGCGCCTGCTCCAGGACATCGAGTGCGTGGTTTCGAAGCGAAGCGGAAACCTCCGAGAGGGTAGAGCCGAGGAGGGCATCGGTGGCATAGGTCGGCATACCCTCGTGCACATGCACGAGCTCAACCTCGGCCCCGAGCCGCTCAGCGAGCCTCACGCTCTTTTCCACCACGGCCCCGGTGATGGGCCCCAGATCAACGGCTGTCAGGATGACGCGATACACGGCTGCTTCTTGTTGCGACACTTCGGTTACCTCCGCTTCCCCAAAAAAAGGACTGGCGTTGCCCGCGGCGGCCTCAGTCCCCGCCATAGAAAGGGACTCCATTATGCGCGGATTTGTCCGCGGCGTTGAGCGGAAACTTGCAGGGCCCGGCCTCACCTGGGAAGGGGCGGCGCTGTGCCGACAGCGCCTATAATGACGCGGAATCTGGTGCGACGATTTCAGGAGCAGAGTATGTACGTCTTCGGTGTGGTGCTTAACCTCCCCTTCGAGTCGGCCCTCGAGCGCGTGGTAGCGGCCATCGGGGCCGAGGGCCTCGGGCTGGTGAGCGATGTGAACGTGCAGGGCATCCTCCAGGCCAAGCTGGGGACGGATATCGGGGGTTACCGCATTCTCGGCGCCTGCTCACCCCGCCTCGCCAAGGGGGTGATCGACGCCCAGCCTGCCGCTGGCGTGCTGCTGCCGTGCCAGGTGGTGGTTCGGCGACTGAGTACCGGGCAGACCGCCGTGGACTTCATGGACCCCCAAACCGTGCTCGCGCTCTCCGGCGTGCCGGAGCTCTTGGGCGTCGCCAAGGAAGCGCGGCAGATGCTCGAGCAGGTCAAGAGCCGACTCACCTCCGAGTGATTCTCGGCGGTGGCCGGCCAGCCAGGCCCTTTACCTTAAGCGCCCGCATCAACGAGAATCTCAGCGATCTCGTTTGTCCCCAGTCGCCCCGGCAGGGAAGGACCAGTGGCTAAATACATCACCTTCGAGCACCCACTCAACGAACGGATTCGGGCCTTCCTGCGCCTAGAGCATCTGTTCAAGCAGGTGGACTTCTTCCTCTCCCAGGACTCGGTGTGGGCGGTGCGGGCGCTGGTGAACACCTATCTCGACATCGCCGGCATCACGGGTCGATCCGATATCAAGAGCGAGATCCTCAAAGAGCTCGATCGCCACCTCTCCAGCCTGGCTCGCATCCGCCACCAGCGCGGGGTAGATCTACAAATGCTCGATCAGGTGCTGGGGGAGCTGGAGGGTGCCAGCACACGGCTGTATTCGCTGGAAGGCCCCCTCGGACTGCCCCTAAGAGAGAATGATTTGTTGAAATCCGTTGCTCAGCGCGGCAGCATCCCCGGTGGCACCTGCAGCTTCGATTTGCCCCAGTTCCATTTCTGGCTCGAGCAGCCACTGGAGCGCCGGCGGGCCGATCTCGAGCGCTGGGGACAATGCCTACAGCCCGCGCGAGACGCGATTGCCCTTCTGCTCTCCCTGACCCGCGGGAGCAGTGCGGCACGAGAGGTGACCGCTAGCCAGGGATTCTTCCAGGAAAACCTCAATCCGGAGAACCCCACCCAGATGCTGCGCATCGGGTTACCGCTGGACTCCACCACCTATCCCGAGGTCAGCGGCCACAAGCACCGCTTCAGCATCCGGTTCCTGCATAGCCCCTCCTCCGAGCGCGCGGCGCAGATCCAAGAGGACGTGGGCTTCCTGCTCACCTGCTGCGTCATCTAGGACCCTTGGAGCACCGACCGATGGGCAAGTCAGTCACCTGCCCCACCTGCGGCAAATCGGTTGCCTGGACACCGGAGTCCCGCTGGCGGCCTTTTTGCAGCGAACGCTGCCGCCTTATCGACCTCGGCGCCTGGCTTGGGGAGGAGCACCGCATCGCGGGGCCATCGGACGAGGGCCTGGCCTGGCCGCTTCCTGACCAGGATCCCGAAGCCCCCTCCCACTAGATCACCCCATCGATTCACTGCGGCGTACTCTCCGGGGTTGGCCAGAACCCCCGGATCGCCGCAATGCCCTGTGCGCCGTGGCGCTTGGCTTCTGGCAAATCGGCCGGAAACAGACCACCCAGGGCGAGCACCGGGATCCCCACGGCATCGACCAGCTCCGCGAAGCCCTCCCACCCCAGGGGCTTGGCCCCGGGATGGGAGGCGGTGGGGCAGACGGGCGAGAGCAGCGCATAGTCGAGCCCCAGCCACTCGGCGTGCGCAAGCTCGGCAGCATCGTGGCAGGAGGCACCCACCCATCCGCAGATGCCGGGAGGTCGTCGACCGAGCGTCCTCAGCCGCGCGGCCGTCAGATGCAGGCCACCATGGGGGAGGGTGCGGGCGAGGGCAGGCGAGGTATTGAGGACCAGGCACGCACCCTGCGCCGCGCATAAGGCAAAGGACTCCAGGGCCAGCTCGCGGTAGCGCCCGGGCTCCAGGCCGGGGGCACGAAGCTGAACCAGGCGGAGGCCAGCCGCCAGGGCCTGCCGCAGCCGCCCGAGGAAAACGTCCCGCTGCGACGGATCGGCACCGGTGATCAGGTAGCGATCCGGCAGTCGCAGGGCCAGGACGATGGGCCGGTCGGCGGCGGGGAGCTCGTCCGCCCGCATGGCATCGGGATGGACCCAGCGCAGGGGTTGACCTTCCCGTCCCTGAGGTTGGCCCGCGTAGCGGACGACTCGACGCACATCGAGGAGAACGCGTCGATCGCCATAGTCATGTCGCACCCGGATCAGGGGCTCGCTCGCCTCCACCCGGATGCCGAGCTCCTCATGGAGCTCCCGCGCCAGCGCCGCCTCTGGCGATTCCGCCGCTTCGAGCTTGCCCCCGGGGAACTCCCACAGCCCGCCCTGGTGCACATGATCGGGGCGTCGGGTGAGCAGGATACGTCCGGCCTCATCCGCAATGGCCGCTGCCGCCACATGGATCAGGGAAGCGGGCACCTTTCTGCCCCCTGGAGGTTAGGTACGATATTCGGCGTTGATGCGGACGTAGTCGTAGGATAGGTCGCAGGTTAGCAGCCGCCAGCTGGTCAGCCCCCGGCCGAGATCAACACGGATGGTGAAGGCGGGCTGCCCCATCACCGCCGTACCCAGCGCCTCGCGATAGGCGGGGTCTCGACCGCCATCGCGCACGATGGACACCTCGTCTAACCAGATCCGCACCCGGCCGATGTCCAGCTCGGCCAACCCGGCGCGGCCCACGGCCGCCAGGATCCGACCCCAGTTGGGGTCGGAGGCAAACAGAGCGGTCTTCACCAGAGGCGAATGGGCGATGGTGTAGGCCACCGTCTTGGCCTCGGCCTCATTGCCGGCCCCCTCGACCACGACGGTTACCCGCTTGGTGGCCCCTTCCGCGTCAGACACGATCGCGCTTGCCAGTTGCTCACAGACGGCGTGCACGGCCCCACAGAGCGCATGAAACGCGCCGGTGTCCGCTTCGGTGATCCTGGGCGCTGCGCCGGCCCCCGTCGCCACCAGCACACAGGCATCGTTGGTTGAGGTGTCCCCATCGACGGTGATGGCATTGAAGGTATCCGCAACCGCTTGCTGCAGACACCTCTCCAGCATGGGCCGGCTGACCGCTGCCTCGGTGGCCACGAACGCGAGCATGGTGGCCATGTTGGGGCAGATCATCCCGGCGCCCTTGGCCATCCCGGTAACCGTGAACGGATGCCCAGCCACCTGCGCGGTTCGCGAGACGAGCTTCGGCAAGGTATCGGTGGTCATGATGGCGCGGGCGGCGGGGGCCCAACCCTGGGCGTCGAGAACCCCGAGGGCGGTGGGCAACGCGGCGGCGATCTTATCCACCGGCAGGTACTCCCCAATCACCCCGGTGGAAAAGGGTAGTACCTGCTCTGGGGCACAGCCGGCAAGCCCGGCCAGATGCCTGCAACAAGCCTCGGCATCGGTCATTCCCCGACCGCCCGTCCCGGCGTTGGCATTGCCGGAGTTGATGAGGAGGTAACGCGGCCCCATCGCGGCCAGATGCCTCCGCGCGAGCGTCACGGGGGCCGCGCAGAAGGCATTGCGGGTGAATACCCCGGCCGCTACCGAACCGGGCGCCAATTCCAGGACCACCAGGTCCGGGCGGTCCCGGTAGCGAATCCCGGCCGCGGCGGTGCCCAGCCGGACCCCCGCGATCGGAAGGAAAGCGAGGGGTTCTTCACTCATCGATGGTTCCTGCGGCGTTCAGGCCACCCGGCCGTGGCAGTGCTTGAACTTTCGGCCCGAGCCGCAGGGGCAGGGCTCGTTGCGTCCGATCTTGCGTTCGCCACGCACGTAGGGCCGCTCGCGTGGCACTTCTGCCCCGTCGGGGGCTGGCCCCTCCTCGTCCGACTCCTCACCGAAGCCGTGAAACGCTTCGTGCTTGAACTCGAACTCTTGAGCGGGGGGTGCCTGAAGCTCCATGGGGATCTCCTCGGGCTGCCGCACCTGCACCTTGGCGAGAATTCCGACCACCTCGCGTTTGATACTGTCGAGGAGGCTCGAGAACATCTCGAAGGCCTCGCGCTTGTACTCCTGCTTGGGGTTCTTCTGAGCGTAGCCGCGCAGATGAATCCCTTGGCGCAGGTAGTCCATCGCCGCCAGGTGCTCTTTCCATTGGCCATCGAGGGTCTGGAGCATCACCGCCTTCTCGAACTGGCGCATGCCCTCGACACCGACCAAAGCCTCCTTCTCGGCATAGTCGTCCTCGAGCTGCTTGTTGATGCGTGCCCTCAGGGTTTCCTCGTGCAGCGAGGCGTCCTCGTCGAGCCAATGCCGGATTGGCCATTGGCCACCGAAAGTCTCCGCCAGCGCCAGCTCCAGGCCGGGAATATTCCATTGCTCCTCCACGCTCTGGGGCGGAAGGTAGACATCGACGGTTTCATTGAGGACGTCGCGGCGGAAGAGACGCGCGGTCTCGGAGACACCCTCCGCATCCATGAGCTCTCGCCGCTGCTGGTAGATGACGCGGCGCTGATCGTTGGCCACGTCATCAAACTCGAGCAACTGCTTGCGGATATCGAAGTTGCGACCCTCGACCTTGCGCTGGGCGTTCTCGATCGCTTTTGTGACCCAAGGGTGCTCGATGGCCTCACCCTCCTTCATGCCCAGTTTCTGCATCATGCCCGATACCCGCTCCGAGGCGAAGATGCGCATCAGGCTGTCTTCCAACGACAGATAGAATCGGCTGGAGCCCGGATCGCCTTGACGCCCGGAGCGCCCGCGTAGCTGGTTGTCCACGCGTCGCGACTCGTGGCGCTCGGTGCCGACTACGTGCAGCCCGCCCGCCTGGATGACCTGGCCGTGGCGCTGCTCCCAGTCCGCACGGATGGCGTCACGGCCCACGGGGTCAGCGGTCCCCTCGAGCTCGACCTCCAGACTTCCTCCGAGCACGATGTCGGTGCCACGCCCGGCCATATTGGTGGCGATGGTCACCGCGCCGGGTCGGCCCGCCTGGGCCACGATCTTGGCCTCCCGTTCATGGTGCTTGGCATTGAGCACCTCGTGGGGGATCTTCTCCCGCTCCAGGGTCCCGGAGATCAACTCGGAGGTCTCGATCGAAGCGGTACCCACCAGAACCGGCTGACCGCGCTTCACGCAGTCTTTAATGTCATCGAGGATCGCCTGGTACTTCTCCGCCTGGGTCAGGTAGACCAGATCACCGAAATCGTCGCGGATCATCGGCATGTTGGTGGGGATCACCACCACCTCCAGGCCGTAGATCTGCTGGAACTCGTAGGCCTCCGTGTCCGCCGTACCGGTCATTCCGGCCAGCTTGGGATAGAGCCGGAAGTAGTTCTGAAAGGTGATGGAGGCGAGGGTCTGGTTCTCCCGCTGAATGGGCACCCCTTCCTTGGCCTCGACCGCCTGATGAAGCCCCTCCGACCACCGGCGTCCCGGCATGGTGCGACCGGTGAACTCATCGACGATGATGATCTGGTTGTCCTTGACGATGTACTCGACGTTACGCTGGAACAGCACATGCGCCCGCAGCGCCGCGTAGACGTGGTGCATCAGAATGATGTTGGAGGGGTCGTAGAGACTCGCCCCCTCGGCCAGCAGACCGAGCTCCACCAGCATCTCCTCCACCTGCTGGTGTCCCTCCTCGCTCAAGAAAACCTGGCGTGCCTTCTCATCGACGGAGAAGTCGCCGGGGCCGAAGTCGGGCTTGCCTTCTTCGTTGGTGATGGGAGGCTGCCGCTTGAGGCGGGGAATGATACGATTGATCTTGACGTAGAGGTCGGTGCTCTCCTCCGCCGGTCCGGAGATGATCAAGGGGGTCCGCGCCTCGTCGATCAGGATGGAGTCCACCTCGTCGACGATGGCGTAGAAGTGATCACGCTGGACCCGCTGATCCGGGGCAAAGGCCATGTTGTCGCGCAGGTAGTCAAAGCCGAACTCGTTGTTGGTGCCGTAGGTGATATCGGCGGCGTAGGCCTCCTGCCGGCTCACCGGTCGCAGATGCCGGTAGCCGCTCTCTCCCGGCTCATAGATCGGGTCGTATAGATAGGAGCTTGAGTCCGGGCCGAGCCCACCGGAGGAGTTGATAGCGCCCACGCTCAGGCCTAGGTAGTGATAGATACGCCCCATCCACTCCGCATCGCGCCGCGCCAGGTAGTCATTCACCGTGACCACGTGCACGCCCTTTCCCGGCAGGGCGTTGAGATAGGCGGCGAGGGTGGCAACCAACGTCTTGCCTTCGCCGGTGCGCATCTCGGCGATCTTACCCTCATGGAGCACGATGCCACCGATCATCTGGACGTCGAAGTGGCGCATGCCGACCGTGCGTCGACCCGCCTCGCGCACCACGGCGAAGGCATCGGGTAGCACCTCCTCGAGAGTTTGCCCCCCAGCGAGGCGCTGGCGAAACTGATCGGTCTTGGCGCGAAGATCGGCGTCCGCAAGCCCTGCGACGGCCGACTCCATTTGGGTGATCCGCTCAACCGTCTTGGACATGCGCTTGATGAGGCGCTCGTTACGGCTGCCAAAGATCTTCTTGAACAGGTCTTTCACCATGGATGCACTGTGCCCGAGGATTCCGGCTGAAAAGGTGCTGATGATACTTGAAAAAGGCGCCTGCCGGCAGGACGCATGCGTCCGCCGACAGGGCCGGGAGTCAAGAACGGGGTCGGCAGGTTGTGGCCGTGCCTAGCTCCGCGGAGGTGCCCCTGTCGCGGGGGCACCCTGCGAGACGGTGTCTAGCGTGACGCCCAGCTCAGGGGGAACCCCCAAACATTGGCATCAGGAAAAGGACGCAATCAGCTGCTGCCGCCGGCTAGCCGTTCGCTGATCTGAACATAATGTGACGGATCGACGGGCTCCCCGTCCTTGAGAACCTCGAAGTGCAGATGGGCGCCGGTGGTACGGCCACTCGCGCCGACAGTGGCGATGCCCTGCCCTGGGTGCACGATAGCGCCCGCCTCGACCATTAGCTTCTGGTTGTGGGCGTAGCGCGTCAGCAAGCCCCCCGGGTGCCGAATCTCCACGGTGCGGCCATAACCGTTCCGCCACCCGCTGTGCTCCACCAC
>JAEHCY010000391.1 GCA_016880695.1 Chromatiaceae bacterium
TGCCGGCAGTGGCGCCGGAGCGGGTCGAGGTCTTCTACCACTATGGGTTCAGCGCCGACCTGGGCGGTGGGCCCTATCGCCGCCGCGCCTGGCTGATAACGCCCCGGCGGGATACCCAAGAGCTGACGGTGACAAAGTCCGGAGCAACCGGGACCTTTGCCAGCATCGGCGCGGCCCTGACCGAGTGGGTCAATCGCGGGAAGCCCAACACCCTCATCCGGATCACGGACAACCGCACCTATGAAGAAGCCCTGTCCATCGAGCCCGCAGACGGACATTGGCTCGCCCTGGAGGCGGCGGAAGCGGCCCGCCCCCACCTACGGCTGACCGGTCCCCTCTCCATCACCGGTACCCACAAGGACGCGACCCTCACCCTGAGCGGCCTGCTGATCGAGGGTGCCGTCCATCTCGACGGCGAGCTGGGCCGGCTGCGCATCCTCCACAGCACCCTGATCCCCGGGAGGGGCATCGCGGAGACCGATCCCCCCACACCGGTACCGACTCCGGTCTCCCCGAGTCTTCAGGTGAATTCCGGCACCCCGGGCGATCCGCACAATGAGGACCTGCGCCTGGAAATCGCCTTCTCCATCGTCGGCCCCCTGCGGGTACCGGAGCATGCCAAGGGGATCTGGGTGCTGGACAGCATCCTCGACGGGGTAAACACCAGTGCCATCGCCGCTCCCGCCAGCGCAGACCAGCCCGGACCGCCGGTCTGGCTGGAGCGCGTCACGCTGTTGGGGCCGAGCTTCGTCAAGGAGATCGTCTACGGGAGCGAGGTGCTCTTCGACAGCCCCGTGGTGGCGGAGCGCACCCAGGCGGGGTGTCTCCGTTTCAGCTTCCTGGCGGAAGGATCGCACACTCCGCAACGCTACCGCTGCCAGCCGGATCTTCGTATCGCGGCGGAAATCGAGGAGGCGGAGACTCAGGCCAAAGCGGCTGGGTCACCCTTCGGCGATCCGGAACACACCGCGATCGGCGCCCGCGTACGCACCTGGCTGGTGCCCACCTACAGCTCGCGCCGCTACGGCCAACCCGACTTTGCCCAGTTGCACCTCTCCTGTCCGCGGGAGATCGTCACCGGTGCCGAGGACGGCTCGGAGATGGGTGCGTTCTGTCATCTAAAACAGCCGCAGCGCGAGGCGAACCTCAGGCTGCGTCTAGAGGAGTACCTCCCCTTCGGGCTGGAGGCGGGGTTCATCTACGTGACTTGAAGCCTGGGACCCGGCACCGATCTGGGGCCGGTCAACACTGAGCACGAGCAGGAGGCAGCATGCCTGGCGATTACACCCGATTCACCCACCGGCCCGCGCAAGGCTACAACAGCGTCCTCATGCAGCAGGGCCGCGTGCAGCTCGATTCAGACTGGAACGAGCAGGCCGACATCCTGCAGCGCCGCCTGCGTGTGCAGGCCCTGGACACCTTCGGTCCCTGCGCCGTCCCCGAGCTCACCACGCCGGACGCCTTCAAGCTCACGCCTCTAGCGGGGCCGCCGGTGGACCTCTCCATCGGCGGCGGGCGCCTCTACCTGGACGGTCTGCTGGTGGAGATCTTCGCCGGCGAGGGATTCAGCTATCTCAGCCAGAAGTACTATCCAGACGCGCCTGCGTTTCCGATTACCGGCGAGGCCATCGCCTACCTGGATCTCTGGGAGCGGGAGATCACCTCGATCGAGGATCCCGAGCTGCTGGAAAAGGCCCTGGGCGGGCCAGACACGACCACGCGCCGGCAGACCGTCTGGCAGGTCAAATGGCACGCCCTGGCCGACGCGACCTGCGGGATCAATCTAAACGCCCTGTTCCCACCCTCCGCCGGGCGCCTCACCACGACCGCCATGGCGCCCCCTGCGAGCAACGATCCCTGCATCCTCTCCCCATCCGGCGGCTACCGCGGGCTGGAGAACCGGCTTTACCGGGTGGAGGTGCACCGTCCCGGCGCCCTGGGAACGGCCCGGTTCAAGTGGTCCCGGGACAACGCCTCCATCGTCTCCCGAGTCGATGACCTGGCCGTCAGCGGCACCCAGACGCGGTTGACGGTCGCCCGAATCGGCCGCGACAAGGTGCTGCGGTTCAGCGTGGGCGACTGGGTCGAGGTGACCGACGACCACCGAGAACTGATGGGCGAGTCAGGTGAGATGGCCCAGGTCACCGATACCAGCGAGGCCGCCTTGACCCTCACCCTGGACCGCACCCTCCCCACCAGCACCGGCCGCGCCTTCGGCGCCACCGCGACCGAGATCAGGGCCCGCCACACCCGGGTACGCAAGTGGGATCAGAAGGCCCCCGGCA
>JAEHCY010000392.1 GCA_016880695.1 Chromatiaceae bacterium
AGCCGAATCCTGGTGACCCGTCGCGCTCCGACGGTATAGAGACAGTGATAGGCTGAGCGAGCCGAAGGCCGGCTCCCAAGCGGGGCGAACGAGGGCACGACGGGGGGCGTTTCTGTTGTCGCCGTGCGTGTCCGAGTATCGGCGTCAGGGGGTGTTAGCCTGCTCCCTGAGGCTGGCAGCGCGGTAACTCGACGTCGTAGTTTGCCTTTTCGGGGTCTTGCGGGATCAGGACCCTGGGCTCGGCCTTGGGTCGGGCGATCAGCAGCTCGTCTCACCCTGGCCCGCCCGTCGAAGGACCGCCGAGCGGTTTGCATTGGCCTCGTTGGGGTGAGGACACGGGCTTTCAGGGTTTCCCGTATAGTCAAGCGGAGCTTGACACTTCAAGGCGTGAATCCGATGGCGCAAACCTTACCGACCGTTCGGCGAGGCGGCGGAGAAGCTGCGAGCGCGGATTCCGACGGGTCAATGAGCAGGGTCGTTTTCGTCAACCGCTATTTCTACCCGGACCATTCCGCCACCAGCCAGATGCTTTCGGATCTGGCGTTTCATCTGGCGCAGGCGGGTGTCGAGGTCCATGTGGTGACCAGCCGCCAGCGCTACGAAGCGCCTTCCGCCGAGCTGTCCGCGGAGGAGCGGATGGGGGGGGTGGCGGTGCATCGGGTGTGGACCGCGTGCTTCGGGCGAGACCACCTGGTGGGCCGGAGCTTCGATTACCTGACCTTCTACCTTACCGCTGCCTGGCGGCTGTTGTGGCTGGTGCGAAGCGGCGACCGGGTGGTGGCGAAGACTGACCCGCCGCTGATCTCGGTGCTCGCGGCCGCGGTGGTCCGTTGGCGCGGCGCACACCTGACCAACTGGCTGCAGGACCTCTTCCCGGAGGTGGGCGCGGCGCTGGGGATCAAGGTGCTCCAGGGGCTGCCTGGGCGTCTCTTGCGGGGGCTACGCAATGCCTCGCTGCGCGTTGCCGAGTGCAATGTGGTCCTGGGCGAGGGGATGGCGCGGAGAGTCGCGGGGGAGGGTATCGTGCCGGCGCGCATTGCGGTGATCCCCAATTGGTCGGATGGCGATGCCATTGAGCCGATGCTCCCTGCCGATAACCCGCTGCGCCAGGCCTGGGGTTTGAGCGATAGGTTTGTCGTGGGTTACTCCGGCAACCTGGGCCGGGCCCATGAGTACGCGACCGTACTGGGCGCGGCGGAACGTCTGCGGGATGATCCGGAGGTTGTGTTTCTCTTCATCGGTGGGGGTACGCACAGGGACCGCTTGCAGCGTGAAGCTGCGGCCCGGGGACTGCGGAACCTGCAGTTTCGACCCTATCAGCCCCGGGACGAGTTGCGGCTGACCCTGACGTTGCCCGATCTGCACCTGGTGGTGCTGCGCCCCGAGATGGAGGGCCTGATCGTTCCGAGCAAGTTTTCCGGCGTTGCCGCCGCGGGCCGTCCCACCCTGTTCATTGGCGCACAGGATGGCGAGATTGCCCGCATCGTAGGGGAGGCCCGCGCCGGCGAAGTGGTCGCCCCCGGGGACCTGGAGGGGCTGGTTTGCGCGATTCGCCGACTGCGGCAGGACGGCGCCACACGGGAGTGCATGGGCCGAAACGCGCGGCGGCTGTTCGACGCGCGCTTCCGGCGCCCATTGGCACTGGCGGCCTGGGAGCGGGTGCTCGGGGTCTGATGGGGTGCTGTGGGTGGGTCAACCCGGGCTGTAGACTGCGGGCCGGCGCGGGCACGGCGAGAGGGGTGCGTGGTCCATGGGCTTGGGTCCGGCGGTTGCGGGCTGCATTCCCCCTTCGACAGAGGTCGAGGACAGGCCTTGAGATGGCTGCTCTACGGCCTAATCGGTGCGATCCGCCGATCCCGCGCTGAGTGTCTGCGCCGGACGAACGGAATTCCACCGTTCCGCTAAGTAGGGTTCGCCCCGAGTCGCCTTGTACACCAAGGCATGGCCAAGGGGCTAAGCGGTTCCCATTGCTGCTTCTACAGATCACCGGCGAGCGGGTGGGCCGCGAGCGCGACGTATTTCATCCGGAGTGATTAGCGCCAGTGCTCAGCTAACCCTTGCGCTACCCCGAGGCGGGGCGGGCGTGTAGGCTCGACCTCGCCGCGAGAGCCAGCGCCGGCAAGCCGGGCGCCTACGGCTCGGTGGGCTTTGGTCCCCGTCGGCGATTCCCCCGCTGCCCAACGAGGCTGCGGTTCTGCGCTCATTACCCCGTCACCTTTAGGACTCACATGACCTTCATTCTCGGCATCAACGCCTTTCACG
>JAEHCY010000393.1 GCA_016880695.1 Chromatiaceae bacterium
CGCCATCGTCGGCTTCGCCGACGGCAAGCTGGTCACCCTCGAGATCGCCACCGGCGCTCCCCTGTGGGAGCTCATTATCACCCCGCCGGTGGGACGTACCGAGCTTGATCGCATGGTCGACATCGACGCCGATCCAGTGGTAGTGGGAAGCACCATCTATGTGTCCGCCTTCCAGGGCGATCTGGCGGCTATCAACGCTACCGACGGCTCCGTTGTCTGGCGCAAGCCCATCTCTTCCCATATCGGGCTCGCCGCCGGCACACGCGCCCTCTTTATCGCCAACGACAAGGACCACGTCTTGGCCGTCGACAGCGCCAACGGCGGCACCCTGTGGAAGCAGGCGGAGCTCAGCTACCGCCGTTTGACCGCCCCGGCCCTGATGGGCGATCTGGTGCTGGTCGGCGACGTCGAGGGTTACGTCCATGCACTCGCCACCGAGGACGGTCAGATTCGCGCCCGCATACGCATCACCAAGGCCAGCATCTCCGATCGGCCACAGGTGGTGGATGGGGTGGCCTACGTCTATGCCGACGACGGCACCCTGGCCGCGCTGACCGCCGGCGGTGCCCTCCCAATGGCACCCGCCAGGGAACTGCCGGCATCGGCATCTTCCCCAACCGCTGAGGGGACCGCCCCCACCACCGGAGGGCTACGGACCGGGCTCGGGTCCGCGGGCGACGAATCCCGCTAGCACCCATGCTTCCAGTACTCACCCTGGTGGGCCGGCCCAATGTGGGCAAGTCCACCCTGTTCAATCGGCTCACCCGCAGCCGCGACGCCCTGGTTGCCGACCAACCGGGGCTCACCCGCGATCGCCAGTACGGCGTCGGCCGGATCGGTCCCCGCCCCTATGTGGTGGTCGATACCGGCGGCCTGACCGACGAGCCCGACGGCGTCGCCGCCCTGATGGCGCGCCAGGTGCGCCGCGCGATCGAAGAGGCCGACCACCTGCTGTTCCTGGTGGATGCCCGCGACGGCTGCACGGCGGGGGACGAGACCATCGTCCAGGGGCTGCGCCAGACGGGTAAGCCCCTCACCCTGGTCGCCAACAAGATCGACCACCTCGACGAGGCCCTGGTGCTGGCCGATTTCCATCGCCTCGGCATCGGCGATCCGATCCCCATCGCCGCCTCCCTCGGCCGCGGCGTCCAGGCGCTGATGGAGCGGGCCCTCGCCGCCCTACCCGGCGCCGAGCCCGCTGCCGAGGAGGACGAGCACCGGCCCAGCGGCATCGAGATCGCGGTGATCGGCCGCCCCAACGTGGGCAAGTCCACCCTGATCAACCGCCTGCTCGGCGAGGAGCGGATGGTGGTCTGCGACGAACCGGGCACCACCCGCGACAGCGTGGCCATCCCCTTTCAGCGCGATGGCCACGACTACGTCCTGATCGACACCGCTGGGGTGCGGCGCCGCTCACGGGTCAGTGACCTGGTCGAGAAATTCAGTGTAATCAAAACCCTGCAATCCATTGAGGAGGCGCAGGTGGTGATCCTGGTGCTCGATGCGCGGGCCGGGGTCAGCGAGCAGGACGCCACCCTTGCCGGACACGTGCTCGAGAGCGGGCGCGCGCTGGTGATGGCGGTGAACAAGTGGGATGGCCTCGACCCCACCCAGCGGGAGCGGGTGCGCGAGGAGATCGGGCGCAAGCTCGGGTTTCTCGATTTTGCCAGCTACCATTTCATCTCCGCCCTGCAGGGGAGCGGCGTGAGCCAGCTGCTGGGATCCGTCAAGGCCGCCTACCGCAGCGCCACCCGCGATCTGCCCACCCCCGAGCTCAACCGGATCCTCGCCGCCGCCGTCCAGGAGCACCAGCCTCCCCTCGTCCGGGGCCGGCGGATCAAACTGCGCTATGCCCACCAGGGGGGGCGCAATCCGCCGATCATCGTCATCCACGGCAACCAGACCGAAGAGCTCCCCGCCGCGTTCCAGCGCTACCTGATCAACCGCTTCCGCCGCGATCTGCGGCTGCACGGTACACCCCTGCGCCTGGAACTACGCAGCGGTGAGAACCCCTATGCCGGAAAGCGCAACCCCCCCACCCTGAGCCAGGAGCGCCAGCGCAAGCGCCTGTTGCGATTCGTCAAGCGCAAGTCCTGAGGTATGATTGCCCTGACTACCGGGAGGGCTCAGAAGCAAACAGCGCCAGGCCAATTGCATGTTTACTCCACGCGGGAAATCCCCGACACTTTCAGCGTACGCTACTCCACCGTCAGTCGAGCCATGCGCCGATTGCACAGCGGGAATGGTTCTGCGGGTGGTTTACCTCTCCGAGCGAGGAATGCTTGATTGCAAGACCTGACCCTCGCGTTTCACCCCCTCGTGAGAACCCGAGAGGCAGGATGCGCCGAGAGGTGGCTCATCTCGTGAGCCTGGCTGGATATTCTTGCTACTAGTGTTAGGCTGCTATTATGCTTGTTTTTGTCTACACCCTCTAAGAACGTCGTCTTTAAAAAAGAACAACGAAGCTTTAGCTGCTTTGCTAAAACAAGGCAACCAACCGCGCTGTTAGCACGTTGGCGGCCGGCAGATCCGGACGCTGTCCGGGAGTGGGGATGTAGCTGTAGGCCAGGATGGCACTGAGTGTCCAATAATTGGCGGGGGTACCGAAAGCGAAGTTCGCCTGATAGGCAGCTTGCAGCATCAACTCGCTAGATCGAAGGTCGGTAGAATCCGCGGAGATGTCAGGGTAGACGAATGCGCCCGCGCCCGGCGGAGCATTACGACGAGAAAATGCCAATCCGAGGTTGAGCGTCTCCCCTCGCCGTCCGGGACCTACACCGAGCCCGGTGAGTCCGGCGCCCCAATAAGTCTTGACTATAGATGATTCCGATCCTGTGTGTCCAAACTGCGCATAACCGATTACGCCAGAGTTGTCGGTGCCAGGACGGCTATAAAAGAGACGCTGGTTAGCAAAGAGATAATAACCTTTCCCGTTGTCCTCGGTAGTCAGAGCGGGTGTGTAGAACTCGCCAGTCTGCCACCAAGCTCCCAACCCCATTCGCCCCGGCATCCCTGCTCCACCGAGACGCCAGGAATAACTGACCTCGGCAATATTGCAACGGTAACCATTGAGCTCGGGTAACCACTTATCACCCGTCGCGACGCCACGAGCACCGTTGCCATCGAAGAGCCCATAGGAGACTGAAAGATCCGTTGTGGGCATAAAATGCACCACCGCTCCGTAGGCGGTGTCGGGATACGCAGGAAGCCTCCCAAACAGGGTTGGGTTTAGTCCCACCGGGACATAGATGAGGTTGCTGATGTCATGGTCCTGCAGATGGGTCTCACTGACGATTACCGGCTTCAATACGGTATTGAAATGGCCGGCACCATTCATTTTTCCGATTTGGACAATTAACTTGTCATCAAACAGGCGTTGGCGCCACCAGAGCTGCGTCATATCCTGGCGATCAATGGGTTCAGTTGCAGTCATGTTGGTATATTGTTGGACGGATCCCGCGGCATTGATATTCGCCCCACCGTCGGACAAGAGGAGCTCAACACCCCAGGTACCGCCTGGGATGTCAAGTGCCTTTTTGGTATCCAGGGACGCGTGCAACCCCAGCGCATAACCGCCGAATGCCGAGTTCGGCTCCACTCCGCCCGAGGCCACCCAGTCGAGCTCGGGTACGAGATAACCGCCAATTCGTATTCCTGAGGCATCGCTAAACCCGAGGGTCCGTCCCAAGAAATCGTTTCCGACAAAATCGTAAGATGCCTGTGCGTTCGCGTAGATTAGACCGCGGGGCGGAATGCTAGCAAACGTGCCCTCATCCGAAGACATCGCGCCGCTGTCAAACGTGACGAGCAGAAGAACACAGCCCCCGAGGCGCCGGATGCAGGAGGTAGCGCTCATACCCTCGTCCCTTGTACACAAATGAATGATCGCATTTCGGCAGTTGAGGTAGCCGAACCAGTCAACGTATGACCCGGCGCTGGAGCTGAACGACAACTTGCAGGTCTCCGGAAGTTGGAGCTTTGCGGCCGCCGATCAAAACGCAACGGCACAAAAGTCGCGAATCCGCCAATAGACTCAAAAAGGCTTCGCCGGAGATGCGGCGCGAACCCACTGGCCCCCTGCCGATCGAGAAGGGGCGGGTCAAGAAAGAGCCATGAGCTGTCGCCGAATAACCCACTTGGTCACGAGATAGGCAACGGTTCCCGTATAGGCAATTTTTAGAACCACCAGTCCCCAGAAAGGAATCTCCGCTATTCCCGAGAAACTGAATAGCCCGACTAGGGCCGGCACAACCAGCAGTGCGAAACCGATTCCCACCGAGATACCGAATGGCAGCCAGGCTTTAGGGAGATGCGCGAGCGGGCTCCGGACAACCTGGTTGTCGGCTTTGATTTTCCCAGCCTTGAGATTTGTCTGGGTTCCTGAAGCGATGAAAAATGCGATCACGGTAGACATGATCAAGGAGGTAATGATCGTGTCGATAGCCACTCCCGTAATTGGAGTAGGCGCCATTGACTGATTGCTGATCCAAGACATCAATGGGTTCACAATCATATTAATGATGGCTGTTACCGTTGCTTGGGTGCGGATATAGGAGTCTATGACCTCCACTGCCCATCATCTCCTGTAAGTACACGTTGATAGCGCCTGGCCTACTTGCAGCAGCGAGCGGCCGTGCGCCCGCTGCCAGCGGCTTTCCACGAGGAAGAACTGGTATGAGGCATTGTTCCCGGAAGCCCCAGCGTCTCATGAAGACGCCCAGATGCTAGTGACAAGGGAATGGCGGATTATCGGTTCTC
>JAEHCY010000394.1 GCA_016880695.1 Chromatiaceae bacterium
ATGATTCCGTTGTCTTGTTTCCGAGCCTTGGACTCGCACAAGAAGATGCCTTTCGAGCTGTCCCTGAGCGCGCTGCGCGCTCTTGCGGAGGGCAATGACCAGGGGCTAGACGTTATCTGTAATGGCATTCTGCGCGGGGCTCCGTTCATTTACCCCTACGAAAAAGGGGATCAAGAAGAATGGCTTCGTGACTAAACAGCTGCCCGTTGGCCAGCGGTGCGCCCCGCCAAATCTACACCAGTGAGTAGGTCGCCAGATCATCCCTGATCATGTGCGCAACCGTCTTCTTCGCATTTCATAAAAGCCCTCGAAGACGAGACCGATCTCCCGCAGGGTCCCAAAGCGCTGGCCGAATGTCGCAAAGTCTCGGGCAGCGATGCCTAGGTGTCGTTTGCGCAATAGGCGCGAAAAATGCCTCGCTAGATCTCGTGCGAGGCCACGACGGTACGCTGGTGCTCGAAGGTACTCGTCGTGCCGACTTGCCACGTCAATGAGTGACGTCATGAATGTGTCGACTGGCCAGGACAAGGAGTGTTCTAACGCGTGCTTGCGCCATAGGATACTAGATCTGCTTACACAATTGGCGACGTGTGTTAGCCTAATGAGGAACTCCATGTCTTCGCGGCGCCGCATGCCCTCATCGAAGAGTCCTGCCGCTGCCAGAGTTTTTCGCCTAACGGTAAGTGCCGGCGTGGCCTTGAAAATGTCTCTGCAATAGACTGCCTGCCTAACGGATTCGGAGTCATTTAGGTTTGGATTCACTCGCCTCTTAGCTGGCTTCCCGCTCGACTCAGGAAAGTGGATCTCAAAGCTATCGATAAGGACATCGATGCTCGGGTGCTCAGTGAAGAAGCTGTATACGATGGAAAGCTTGTTGGGTAGATACTCATCGTCACTATCGAGAAAGCAGAGGATGTCCGCCTGGGCTGCAGCGATACCTCGGTTCCGTGCTGCGCTGACACCCCTGTTCTGAGGCTGAACGAGCACTGACACCCGCGGGTCCGTTATACGAGACAGTCTAGCCACTGTTCCGTCGGTGGACTGGTCGTCGACCACGATGAGCTCAAAGTCCGAGAGAGTTTGGTTCAGGACACTGACCACGCAGCGATCGATCGTGCGCTCACTGTTGTATGTCGGGACGATAACTGATATGACTGGCACTCGGTGTCACCTTTCGTCGCGTCGCAAGAGCAAGGTCGCTCGAGAGCTTGTCCCTGCTAAGGCGTTAGCGGATTCTAACCAGGATACACTGGCCGGTGAGTTGATGTAGAACGAAATAGTCTGTGGTGCTGGCGACGAACTCATCGACCGCCTGTTTCAGGCCCGGGCACGTGTCAAAACCATAATCGTCTACTACGAGGGCACCACCGATCACCAGGCGTTTACTTAGAAACCTGAGGGCGAAGATCGTGGGTTCATAGATATCGACGTCGAGATGGGCAAGGACCACTTGCACATCGTCAAGAACGGTGCAGCGATCTTGAAAACGACCTTTGTAGACCGTTAAGAAAGGGTACTTTGAGAGGTATGCCTGTACGCTGGCGAAGCTGGTGTCCTTGAATAGGGTCGTGCTGGTTGCGTGCCCAGCGTCAAGGCCGGGGCGCGTGTCTTCGTGTGGGTGGCCCTCGAATGTGTCGAAGGAGTGCAGTATCCCGTTGATGTCCACCGCGTTCATCACAGAGGCGAGGAAGGCGCTGCCGCCACCCCTGTATACGCCCATCTCAACCACGTGGGGCGCGCTCGTGAGTCTTAGTCGCTTGGCGTTAAGTAGGGCCTGATAGAGCGTGTAAAGCCTATCGTAATAGAGCATAGTGCGTCCGCCGTTCAGCGCGTCCCGGGCGAGCGGGCCGAAGATTGGTAGCTGACGAATGTCGAGGTGTTTCTCCGCAGAGGCTCCGTAGAATCGAGGTACGTAGTGATAGTCGGGCCTGCGCTTAAAGACTGCGAGATTGAGCGCGCGCAGTAGGCCTTGGCGGAGATTAGAGGTGAAGCGCCTGATGCAAGAGTGTTTCATGGGCGAGCAGGTGTTGGTGTTGGGGAAGGTGTAGCCTGTTCCGGGGGACTGGGCGCTCTCCGGGGGCAGGGGCTTCGGAAGGAAATGGAGGGCGGCGAAGCGGGACTCTGGCTGAATCGCTGGGATCCGCGCCAGCGTCTCAGGATGGTAGAGGCGGGGAAACGACCCTTACCCGCCACCCGCCGGCATCGATTCTGTTTCTCGCAGGTCACCGACACCTTAGTGCCCGCCACCACCTCGGCGAGCGTCTCCTTCGCTCTTGCCCAAGCTTCGGCCAATCAATGGCTGAAGCGCAATCGCTCTTTGCGGTTCCCCGCAACGAGGAGCACGAGCGTATTGGCATCCGTAGCCGCCCGCCTATCGGTCGAACACGCAGAATGAGACGGGCTGCGTGGCTTTCCTTTTTCTCTCGGAACTGAGTCGTAGCCCGGCCAGCTCAAGCCGGCGGATGACCTCGCGGCGTCTTCGCTGAGCTCTATCAGGACCGAGCGAAGCCCTGGATTCTCAAGTGCCTTGGCCGCCCCTTGCACGATCTCGAGCTCGGTTCCATCGACGTCGAGCTTGATCAGGTTGGGGCAGGGTATGCCGAAGTCCTCGCACAGGGCGTCGAGGCTGTAGGTCAAAACGGGTTGGCGGTAGACAGTCGCCCCGACCGTCGATGCCGTATGGTCGCCCAGGGTGTGGAGGGCGGAACCGGCGGCAAGGCTGCTGTAGTGAAACATGGTGAGCCCTTTGCCCGAATGAAGCCCGATCTGCAGGGGTACTACGACATCCTGGCAGCCGTTGTAGGAAATGTTCCAGCACAGAGAGGCGAAAGTGGGAAAACCAGGCTCGAAGGCGAACACCTTCCCCTGTCCCCCGATGAACTTCGCGGCGATAAGGGAGTAGGCACCCACATTGGCACCGATGTCGAACAGCACGTCGCCGGGGCGCAGGTGGTTTTCGATCCACTCGACGGTCCAGGGCTCCTTGTGGACCGCATCCGCCCGCCCGATCTCCCGGGGAGTCGTCAGCCGAATGTAGACGGGGTGTCGGGGATAGTCGACTCGCTTGACCGCGTAGCTTAGGTCATGGAGCTTCAGCAATGCCCGATAGGGGGCGCGGCGGATTGTCTGCAGGAGCTTGCGCGCCGCTCTTGGAAGCTTCTTGGAAAGGGGGCCGGTCACAGTTGTTCTTACCTACGATGTCTTCGTGCGGGGCTGTTGTTCGGCGGGGTCCGGGTCACTTGCCCCGATCTGGGTCCGGTTCCCGCCGGCAACTCAGAGAAGAGGCGGGCAACCGGTACCCCATTTGTCGTTCACCCTGGCCGGTCGCCCAGCCGTTGAGGACGAAAATGGCACCGAATTCGCTGTCGGTCCGCTATCACCATCGACGACGCAATGTCGTCTGGACAGGGGGGCTCTGCGCTCACTAGCATTAACAATCTATCCTACAGTCTCTCAAACTATCAAAGTCCCGCCGGCTTGGATCGGCCGGTAAATCCGGACCCTTCGCCGGTACTAGTCCATACCCCGCGGTGGCCGTCGGTGCCATGGCGGATCGAGGAGTCGTCTAGGGTGTACAGACCGCCACTCATCATTCCCGTCGAGAACCAGGTCCGCGAGCTCGACCCCAAGCTGCTGCTGGCGGTGGTCGCGGCCCGGCGCGGGTTCACCTCCTACATCGGCTCGCACCGCGTAATCGACCTACGGATCGACGCCTTTCCCCGCGGGCTCTACCTGAACAAGAGCATGACCGCGCGCAACATCAAGATGTTCGAGATCATGCGGCGGCTCGGCCAGGTGGTGGTGAGCTGGGACGAGGAGGCGCTGGTGCACCTGCCCGCCGAGATCTACTACTCCCGGCGCCTGTCGCCGGTGGCCCTCGGCTACCTGTCGCACCTGTTTGCCTGGGGAGAGGACAACGCCGAGCTCTGGCGCGCCTACCCCGAGATGCCGAGCGGGCTGCCGATCCACGTCACCGGCAACCCCCGGAACGATCTGCTGCGGCCGCAGATGCGCGGGTTCTACCGGGAGGAGGCCCAAGCGATCCGGGAGCGCTACGGCGACTTTGTGCTGGTCAACACCAACTTCAACCACGTCAACGCCTTCTTTCCGGGCGGGGGGCTGTTCCGGCCGCCCGAGGCCCCCGACGTCCCGGCGGAACTCGGGCAGGGCGGTGTGGGCATGCCCCGGGAGTTCGCCGAGGGGCTGCGCGACCACAAGCAGGCGATCTTCGAGGCCTTCTTGGGGCTGGTTCCGCCGATCGCGCGGTCGTTTCCCGGGGTGTCCGTGGTGATCCGGCCACACCCGACCGAGAACCAGGAGGTCTACCGTCGCGTTGCCGCCGCACACGAGGGGGTACACGTCAGCAACGAGGGCAACGTCGTGCCCTGGCTGCTGGCGGCGCGGGCCCTGGTCCACAACGGCTGTACCACCGGCGTGGAGGCCTACGCCCTGGGGCTGCCGGGGCTCGCCTTCCGGCCGGTCGTCAACCCGGTCTACGACGACACCTTCTACCGCCTGCCCAACGGGCTGAGCCACCAGTGCTTCTCGGAGTCCGAGGTGGAATCGACACTCCGGGAGGTCCTGGCGGGTCGGCTCGGACCGCCGGCGGGTGAGGAGCGGCAGGCGCTCCTGTCCCGCTACCTGGCGGCGATGGACGGGCCGCTCGCCTGCGAGCGCATGGTCGAGGTCCTCGAAGGCGTCGCGGAGAGGTTCGACGACATCCCGAGGCCACCGCTCCTAGAGCGCTTGAGCGGCCGGGTGCGGGCGAAGCGGAGGCTCTGGTCTCGCAAGACCCGCGAGCACCGGCCGGGGCCGCACGCGCCGCCCGAATTCCACCGGCACCGCTACCCGGGGGTCACCCTCGACGAGCTGCGGGAGCGCATCGACCGCTTCCGGCCGCTGCTGGGCGATGCGCGGCCCATCCACGCCGAGCCTTTCGCCGACCACGTATTCCGCGTCCGCCCGGCCTGACAGGGGCCACATCAGAATGGAAATCTGCATCCTCGGCCTGGGAAACACCGGCACCACCGCCCTCCTGTTCAAGGTGGCGGGGGGGCTGCCCCACTGCGCGGCCTTCTCCGGCGGCAAGCCGGGGCGTGACGTGGGCAATTACCAGAACGCCGTCTACAAGCACACCTATAACGAGCGCAAGGGCAAGACCTTCGACCTCTTCCGCGACCACTTCGCCCGAGAGCCCTACGACCCGCTACATCTGGACCGCCCGGGACCCACGCGACGCGGCCATCAGCCGCATGCTCTACCGCTGGCACCTGGGTTACCGGGGCAGCGAAGCCCAGTACCGGGCCCATGTGGATCTCGTGCTGAGGAAGGAGAAGGACCCGCGCTCGGTCTCCTTCGCGGAGAGTTGCCGCTACTCCGGCCACGGCCTGTGGCCGCGCAGCAACGGGGAGGTCATCGAGCTGGAGCGCGCCCGCTACCAGCGGATGACCGACTTCGTGCGCGGGCTTGGGGACGAGTGGTTCCTGTTCAAGTACGAGGACCTGGTCGAAGGCCGGTTCGAGGCCCTGGAACGCCACCTCGGCTTCGCCGTACAGCGCGACAAGGATGTCCCCGCCCCCTACCGCAAGGTCGTGCGCCGGAAGAAGTACGGCGACTGGCGCCACTGGTTCACGGAGGGGGATGTCCGCCTCTACCGGCCGGCCTACGGTCCCTACTGGAACTGCTGGGCTACGACGTCGAGGACTGGAGCCTCAGTCCCGACCCGGTGATCGACCCCCAGCACTCCTCAATGTATCTGCAGAGCCTGCCCGAGCGGGCGACCCGACCCACCTGGGTCCGGCGCGTCTACCGCTGGCTGCAGTCCCTGCTGAATCCGCGCTCCAGCGGTCCCACGACCGGGACCCTGCCACCGGGCACGAAGCCATAGCAGCCGCCGGGTTCGGGGCGGTGACAGTGCCCGCCGCGCCTTCCTGCAGGAGCGGCCCCCGGTCCGCGATCACGGCGAAGCCGCCCGCGCTGCGCCCCTGTTACTGGCCTAGCTGTGACGCGAAGCCGATGCCGTTGCTGTATTGACCGAGTTGGATATGCTTTGTCCGAACCTCCGGATCTTGTTTGCCATCGGCTTTTCGAATAGATAAAAGGACAGGTAAGAAATCGCTGCCGC
>JAEHCY010000395.1 GCA_016880695.1 Chromatiaceae bacterium
CGATAACGATCCGCTGGTGGCGGCCGACCTGGGGTGCGGCAATGCCCACCGCCGCGGGACCCGCAAGCCGGGTCTCTTCGAGGTCGGCAATGAAGGCGCGAAGCTCCTCGTCGAACCTCTCCACAGGCTCCGCGGGTTGTTTTAGACGTTCATCCGGTAGGGTCAGGATCTCCAGTACGGCCATTAGGGCTACCCGATCAGGGTTTCGACCGGAGAGACGTCGATATCGATTCCCTCGGCGGCCAGACCGGCGACCGATCCCTTAAGATCCTCCAGGGTCGCCTCGGAATATCCCTGGATGTTCATGAGATAGACCGGCCGCTCGGCGCTGCCCGCCACATCCGATTCGAGCTCCAGGATGTTGAATCCGGTGGCCGCGAGCGCACCGGTCACCTGGGCGACGATTCCCGCCCGGTCAGCACCCCACACCCGCACCTGGATGTTGGGGACGCGGTGGCGGTGCAACCCCCCACCGATCGGGTCGAGGTGGCAACGCAGCGCCATTGCCTCCACCAGGGGTTGCAGAACCCGGCGCAACGCCGCCTCGTCGAGGTCGCTGGAGACCATCATCAGGATAGTGAAATTGCCGCCGAGGCGAATCATAGACGCCTCGCCCAAAGAGCACCCCGTGCGGAAGAGGGCATCGGTCACCCGGGCTACGATTCCGGGTCGGTCCTCCCCCACCAGCGTCAGCATCTTCCACTCGGCCACGGACCACCTCACAGGTTGGGACGGAATCTCCGTCAGGGACGATCAGCCGTCGAGCCAAATAAGGCTCGCCATCCGTCCGGTCACCCCGTCGCGCCGGAACGAGAAAAAATACTCCGGTTCCGAGAAGGTGCAGCGATCGCCGCCGTACACCGCACAGACACCCCGCCGTGCCAAGCGTCGGCGGACCAGGCGGTAAAGATCCGCGTGCCAGTGCTGCCCATCGTCGAGGGGGCGAAATGCGGCCGCCGCGGCCTCATCCTGACCCACGAAGCAGGCCCGCACCTCCGCCCCCACCTCGTAGGCCTCGGGACCGATGGCCGGACCCAACCAGCACAACAACTCCTCCGCCGGTTGGTCGATTGTATCGAGCGCCGCCTCCACCACGCCAGCCGCAAGCCCCCGCCAACCGGCGTGGACCGCCGCCACCCGTGTGCCCTGGCGGTTACAGATCAACAGCGGTAGACAATCGGCTGTGAGCACGGCGCACACCCGACCGGGTCCAATGGCGACACTGGCATCGGCGCGCGCGCCCGTGGTCGCCCCCTCCCCCTGTGCCACGGCACAGCCATGCACCTGCTCGAGCCATAGCGGCTCCTCAGGGAGCGCCAGCGACTCGCGCAAGCGGCGGCGATTGGCGTCCACCCGGTCCGGCTCATCGCCCACGTGCCGGGCCAGATTGAGGCTAGCATAGGGCCCGGCACTCAGACCGCCCAGCCGGGTCGTGGACAGGGCCCGCACCCTCGGGGGTGCGGGCCACAGGGGTTGTAAACCTTCGAGCATCAGGCCCCCTTCCGCAACGCCGCGAGCAACAACGCGAAGTCCTTGGGCAGGGGTGCCTCCCATTCGCAATAAGTACCCTTGCGCGGATGCGTGAGACCCAACCGGAGCGCGTGCAGCGCCTGGCGGCGGAACCCACCGAGGGCCCCGATCTGGGCCGGGCCAGACCCCTTGGGCAAACGCAAGCGCCCGCCGTAGAGAGGGTCACCCGCGAGGGGGTGGTGGATATGGGCGAGATGCACCCGTATCTGATGGGTCCGGCCGGTTTCGAGATTCACCTGAAGATAGGTGTGCTCGGGTAAATGCTCGAGCACCCGATAGTGGGTCACCGCTGGTTTGCCGCCCGAGACCACGGCCATGCGGGTGCGCTGCACGGGATGCCGACCGATGGGGCCTTTAATAGCCCTTTGAGCCCGGCAGTAGTAGGTTTATTAGTCAGGGAAACAGTATCAACTTTCTGGTTATTGTCTTCCCAGCGCAATCCGCCCGATATATTGACCCTGTCATATAGCATCCAATCCGTTTTTGCATAATAAGCAAAAAGCTTCTGGGAAGCAGTATACTTATCGC
>JAEHCY010000396.1 GCA_016880695.1 Chromatiaceae bacterium
AGGCCCACCAGATCGAATTGGTCTATCTGCCGCCCTACGCGCCGGAAGCGAATCCCGACGAGACTCTGAACCGGGATTTCAAGACCGCCCTGCGCTCCGGGCCGGTCAGCTCAGACAAGGCCACCCTGCTCGACAAGGAGTACGGCAAGGGAACCTACGTCTGCGCCGGCTGCGAGCTGCCGCTCTTCACCTCGGAGATGAAGTTCAACAGCGGAACCGGCTGGCCCAGTTTCACTACCATCCTGCCGGGAAGCGTCGAGACCAAGACCGATTTCAAGCTGGTCTGGCCCCGCACCGAGTACCACTGCGCCCGCTGTGGCGGGCACCAGGGCCACGTGTTCAACGACGGTCCCAAGCCCACCGGCCAGCGCTGGTGCAACAACGGGCTCGCCTTACGGTTCATCCCGGAGGGCCGTGGCGGCGCCGGCTGAGGATCCCCGCGGCGCCCCCGCCCGGGGGAGCCGGAACGAGCGATTGCCGGGGGTTTCTCTCGGCTTAGCCGCCGCGACCCAGGTGTGTCTCCAGGAACTGCCGCAACGACTGCTCATAGCCGGGTTGGCTCATGAGAAAACCGCTGTTGTGATCGCCGTGCAGTTCCACGAACACCTTCGGTTCCGGTGCCGCCTCGAATAAACGCCTGCCGCTTGCGTAGGGGATCACCTCGTCCTGGGGGCTGTGTAGCACCAGTACCGGGCTGCGGGTGCGTGCGATGTGCCGGGCGGCAGGGAACTCGTAGCGCAGGAGGATCAGGCGTGAGAGAACCGGGAACAGGGCGTGGGCCACGTCCCGGGCGGAGCCGAAGCTCGATTCCAGAATCACCGCCCCTGCTTGGACCTGACCGGCAAGCTGGGCGGCCACCGCACCCCCGAGCGATCGGCCGAAGATCAGGATATCCGACGGCGAAAAACCCCTGACGTCGGTCAGGTATCGCCAGGTCGCCAGGGCGTCTCGGTAGAGCCCTTCCTCGCTCGGTTTTCCGCCGCTCTGGCCGTAGCCGCGGTAGTCGATGATCAGCACGTTGAGCCCGAGCCGGTGGAAGATGCCGACGGAATCGCGCCGATGCGAGATATTTCCGGCATTGCCGTGCAGAAACAGAAGCACCCGCCGCGCGCCCTCCCGCGGGACGTACCAGCCGTGCAAACGGACTCCATCCTCGGTGGTGAGGCTGACGTCCGAGTAGTTGAGCCCCCACTCGTGCGGGGTCTCCACCAGGGGGCTGCTCGGAAAGAAAATCATGCCCGGCTGCATGAGATACATCAGGCCGTTCAACACGAGGATACCGATGCCCGCGAGCAGGAGATTGTCAGCCATGGTGGTCTTCACGGTACCTTCGTGCCCCGAGGATTCATGCATTTTCCCCTTTTCCCGGTCCTTGCCGCAGAGCTCGCCGCTTGCGGTGGTATACCAGATGCACATCGGTTTTTCGGTTTCGTCGGACTTCAGTCCGAGGGGCTCGCGCTGCCCGCCGGTGCAAAACCGACAATTGACGTGCAAAGGGTATACGCTGCCGAGGCATTGCCTGTCTTCCAGGGTAGCCCCGCAGAAAGCATGAAGCATCGGGCGTGGAGGCCCAAAGGTTTTCTCCCCTGCTACTCGCGACCTCGATCTGTTGTACGTGCTTTGGTCGTCGGACACCGAGCCTCGATCCCCCCTGGGAACGGTTTTCACCCTCAAGGGTCGAATCCACCGAGATCCCGGCTGGGAAGCCAGCGGGCGAGAGTGTCACCGCGCCCGATCAGCCCGTCTTCAGAAACCGATGATCCCAGATTCGGCAGTTGCGGTTTGCATGCCCGCTTCGACGAGCTCAGGACCGGCCTGGATACAGCCGCTGCGCGGCCTGCGTGGCAAGGCGTATCGAGGGATCAATCGGTTCCAACGGCTGTTTTTTTGGATGACCCCACCCGTCCGGGATGCTATGGTTCGGGCCGCAAGCTGGCGCGCGGAAGTGGGCGGATTTCGGCCCCTAAGCTCGGCTCCCTGCTCACCGCATTTTGCCCGAGTGTTCCATCGGATGGTGGCCTTCGATTGTTCTAATCCTTAAACCTGGAGCTATCAGATGCGTCTATTCACTTTAGAGTCGTCCCGCAGGGCCGCTTCCCCCCAGCCTCAGGGTTATCGCCAGCCACGCGCCGGTGGGTTCTGGGTCAGTCGGGGCCTTGCACTCTCAGCCGCCGTGGCCCTCTCCCCGGCCATGGCCGCTGACCCCAGCGGGGCCGCCGCGGGGGCAAACGAGGCGCTGGTCAAGCAGGTGACCGAGGCGGTGATCCAGGCCCTGGGAGAGAACGAGCAACTGCTCGATCAGGCGGTCGAACGCGGGATCCAGCGCTACCTCGACCGCCAGCGCGTTGAGCGTGACAAGACCAAGACCGAGCAGACACGCCTGGCCCAGGAAAAGGCCAAGAATGTGCGTCGGCCCGCGGCCGATCGCGACCACATCCGCGGCAACCCCCAGGCCATCGTCTCGCTCATCGAGTACTCCGATTTCGAGTGTCCCTTCTGCAAGCGTTTCCACGACACCCCGAAGAAGCTGCTGCAAACCCAGGGTGAGAATATCAACTGGGTGTACCGGCACTTTCCGCTCGCCTTTCACAACCCCGGTGCCCAGAAGCAGGCAGAGGCCACGGAATGCGCCGCCGAGCTGGGAGGAGGGGACGGCTTCTGGCGTTACACCGACGCCCTCTACGAGCGCACCAAATCCGGCGGGAAGGGCTTTCCCCTCGATCAGCTCACCCCCTTGGCGGTGGAACTGGGGCTCGACCGAGCGGGCTTCGAGAAGTGCCTGGAGAGCGGTCGCCACGCAGCGCGGGTGAAAGAGGACCTCGACGAGGGCGCGGCCGCTGGCGTCACAGGAACCCCGGGCACCATCCTGCTTAACAACAAGACCGGCGAAGTGCGATTCCTCTCCGGCGCCCTGCCCGAGGCCACCTTCTCGGCCAACATCGCGGAGCTGCTTGCTCCAGCGGAGGCGAAAGGCCCAGGCAAGCCTTGAGCATTTGAACCGCCGTTGGGACCGCTCCGCGATATGCCTTGCAGCCTGAGGCTGCGTGGGGTGGTCCCTTGATATGCCGCTAGGCTGCTCGGGATGAGCGGGAATCGCACCGGCTTGGTCCGGTGCCGCTCGGCCCGAGTGGGCCCGCGGATTGGGCCTGTCAAGGTCTGTCCTGAGCCTGAGCGAAACAAGCAGGCAACCCGTAACCGCCCAGTACGAGGGCGATTCCGGTCCACTGCATACGCTAAGACCTGAGGGGCGCCGATGTTGCGGAAACGCCTTCCCTCAATCCTGTTCGGTGCCGTCCTGGCCCTCATCGCCTGGGCGGTCTATTGCCTGTTCTTTGAGGACATCGAGGGGCTTGGCCGGCTCGGATCGGCCAACCTGGTCGAGTTTCCCGCGATCCGCGAGCAAGGGGCTTCGCGGATGTCCTCATCGGAGCAGCGTGCCGCCAGCGCACAGGTTCCTCCGTTCAGCGATCAGCAGCCCCCTGCGGCGCCCGAGCACCGACCGCGAGCGGGCCGTGGGGCGGAGACGGCGCCCGATGGCATCGCCCCCCTTGTCGATGGCGAATCCACCCGCGCTCGCGCCGGACCAACCGAGCGCAGTGTCCGTTCGAAGACTTCTCCCGCAGATACCCCCGCCGCTGCGAGGGCTACACCGACTGAAGCCGGCTCCGCAGAGCACCTGAATGGGACAGTAGCAGGGGCTTTCGATGTGTCGGGGCAAGTCGTCACCGAGCAGGGTCAGCCGGCTCCTCGGATCGAAGTGGCGGCCACCCCAACCCGCTTGTTCGACCCATCGGAGGGCTCCGCGCATTCCGGCGCGGAGGTGCGCGAATGGAGTGCGCTGACCGCCGCGGCGGCCTTCCGCTTGCGCGGCCTGTTCAACGGCGAATACAACGTCCGCACC
>JAEHCY010000397.1 GCA_016880695.1 Chromatiaceae bacterium
AGCCTGCCGGGGGCCGGCGACTAGAGCGAGCGGACACGTCGATCCGCCACCGACTGGTTTCCCGGCCATAGCGGCTGTCGCGAGCGCTCCGAGAAAGACGGCTGCCGTCACAAAGTTCGTCGAAAGCCTTGATCCTTTCATCGTCGATTCTCCCCGCCGTCCTGTGACGGAACTTTAATTAATCCAGGTAACCCCCCGGCTCTGCCGGGGGACTCAGAAAGTTTGACAGTTCCGGGAGTCTGTCTCAGGTAGCAGCGGGGTAGGAGTCGAAATCTGAAGGTCGGGGTGCATGCCGGGTTTCCTGGAAGGGCCGGGCAAAGGAGACGATTTCCGCTATCAGCGGCCTGTTTATGAGGTTGTTGTCTTTAAACGATTGCGATCAGGCCCCTTTGAGGGGCCAGCAATCGGAAAGCCCCCGGCTTTGCCGGGGGATGGTTACTTGAAATTGGGCGCCAGATCGGAGCGCTTGAGCAGGTAGTAGGCCCCCGCCTTCGGCTTGCGGAAGCGATAGGTCAACACCTCCCCTCCCTTGCGGGTGACCTTAAGGTCAAGCATCGGTTCGTCTTGGCCCTCGTCGTGGTCGACGCCCAGCACCGAGGTAATGCGCAGATCAACGACCCGGCCCAGCAGGGCGCGGGCCTCCCCACTATTGGTCTCTTCCCGAGCATTCAGGCCCGCGAACCGCAGGGTCTCACCATCGCGTTGCAGGGCCAGACCGGGTAGCTCCATGCCTGTCACATCCGCTTCATCCAGTGTGAGAATCGATTTGTCGATCCAGTCATCGGCCTTGGAGGCAAGCTCGGTCTTGCCGATGGCGTCGCGTATCCGCTCGGCCTGCGTCACCCCATGTAGAGCGGCCGAGTAATCCAGGTAATCGATCACGGTCATCTCCGGATAGAGCGGGTCGTTCTCCGGTAGGTAGCCGATGCGGCCTTGTACCGCTTCGCGATGGGTGGAAATATCCAGGCCGTCGATCTCGATGGAACCACTGGTGGGCTCCAGGTAGCCGGTGAGCATCTTCATGAGGGTGGTCTTGCCCGCGCCGTTGTGGCCGAGCAGCTCGCCGTAGGTCCGGGTCAAGGCTGCAACGCAAATCATCAGTAGCTTCCCCTCTTGGTCAGCGCGTTCCCCAAGACGCAAGCAGTGACCCTCGGTGGCGACGAGAGTTCACCCACCGATGCGGTCCAGGCCGTATTCGGATCGATCGCTGCAGCGCCTCGGGCGATGACCGCATGGGGCCTCAAGACACCAGCCCCCGTGTCGGCAAGGGTTCATCGCGTAGAATCGGGGGATGGAGCTGATCGACACCCACTGCCATCTCGACGTCGCCGAGTTCGATCCCGATCGTACCCAGGTGCTGGCGCGGGCCCGCGCTGCCGGGGTGGCCGGCATCGTCATTCCGGCGATCCACGCCGCCGGCTGGGAGGGTCTGCTCGCGCTTTGCACCCGCGAGCCGGACCTCTATCCGGCGCTGGGGATGCACCCGATCTTCCTCGACCAGCACCAGGTGCGCCATCTCCACGACCTGGAGGCGCGCCTCGCCACCGCCCCCGTGGTGGCGGTGGGCGAGATCGGGCTCGACTTCTACCTCAAGGATCTCGACCCCGATCGGCAACAACGGCTGTTCGAGTCCCAACTCGCCATCGCCCGCGCCGCCGCCCTGCCGGTCTTGCTCCACGTGCGCAAGGCCCATGATCAGGTACTCGCCACCCTGCGCCGCATCCGGGTCACCGGCGGCATCGTCCACGCCTTCAACGGCAGTCTGGAGCAGGGCCGGCGCTACCTCGATCTCGGCTTCCTGCTCGGATTTGGCGGTATGCTGACCTATTCCGGCTCCACCCGCCTGCGCGCCCTGGCGCGGGATCTACCGCTTGAGGGCCTGGTCCTGGAAACCGACGCCCCGGACATGACCGTGGCCGCCCACCGGGGCGAGCGCAACAGCCCCGAATACCTTCCCGACTGCCTCGCCGCCCTGGCCGAGGTGCGCGGAATCGACCCGACCGCTGTCGCACAAACCACCACCGCATCGGCACAGCGTCTACTCCCACTCACTTCGAGGTCCAGCCTATGAAGCTCTTCTACACCGCCACCTCCCCCTATGCCCGCAAGGTGCGCGTCACGCTTCTCGAAAAGGGGCTTGGCGAACGCATCGAGCTGGTCCCCTGCAACCTCGAGACCCCCGATGCCGCACTCTTGGCCGCAAACCCTGCGGGCAAGATTCCCACGCTGATCCTGGAGAGCGGGGAGGCGCTGTACGACAGCCCCGTTATCTGTGAGTGGCTGGATCTCGAAGCCGGCACCCCGCTGCTCCTGCCTGCCCAGGGGCCCACGCGCTGGAGGGTGTTACGCGGTCAGGCGCTCGCCGATGCGGTGATGGATGATGCCTTGGATGTCGTAATGGAACTGCGCCGTGGCGAGGAGCAGCGCAGCGCGGCACTCATCGAGAAACGCACCGCCGCCCTGCGGCGCAGCGTCACCGCATTGGAGCAAGAGCTTGCCGCCTGGCCAGATTCGCTCACCTTGGCGCACATCGCGGCGGGCTGTGCCCTGGGTTACCTCGACCTTCGCTTGCCTGACCTCGCTTGGCGGGCCGGCCACGACCGGTTGGCCCAGTGGTTCGCGGCCTTCGCGCAGCGACCCTCAATGCTTGCCACCCAGCCTGGGTAAGCACCCGACCCAGGACCACTGGACCCTCGCCGCCGAAGCGGTGCCCGGCACAAGCGAATCGTCCGAGAAGTGAAGCGGGGCACGTTCGCAGAGGCGTTTTTGGAGCTACCGCCGACCCGTCCCACCGGTGCGTGGCGAGGGGCCCCCGGCGCACCGGCGGAAAATCGGCGTTGCGGAC
>JAEHCY010000398.1 GCA_016880695.1 Chromatiaceae bacterium
AGTTCACCGGCGTCACCAAGGTGCTGCTCTCGCTGGTGATCTCGCCCATCATCGGCTTCTGGGGCGGGTTCATCATCCATCGGCTGGTGTTCTTCCTGATGCGCGCGGCCGAGCCCACCGTCAACAAGTTCTTCAAGCGGGTGCAGTTCTTCTCCTGCGCCGGACTCGCCTTCTCCCACGGCGCCAACGACGCCCAGAAGAGCATGGGCATCATCACCCTGGTGCTCCTCACCGGCGGGCTCATCCCCACCTTCGAGGTACCCTTCTGGGTCATCCTCTCCTGCGCCATCGCCATCACGCTCGGCATCCTCTCGGGTGGCTGGCGCATCGTGCGCACGGTGGGCTTCGGCATCTACAAGGTGCGTCCCATCCACGCCTTCGATGCCCAGCTTACCTCGGCGACCGTCATCCTCACCGCCTCGGTGATCGGCGCGCCGGTCTCCACCACCCACGTGGTCAGCTCCGCGCTGATGGGCATCGGCGCCTCCGAGCGGCCCAAGGCAGTGCGCTGGGCCAAGGCGAAGGAGATCATCAGCACCTGGGTCATCACCATCCCCGGCGCCGGCACCGTCTCCGTGCTCACCTACCTGGTGATGCACCTGCTGGTTCCCGGCCTGAAGTGAGCCCCCGATTCGCACCACACAACCTGAATCTCAACATCGTTCACTAGAGGACAACCCCTATGAGTGGCAGCTCCTATTCCATCGTTACCAAGCTGGTAGACCGCGTCTTCCCGCGCATGCCCGACTTCTATGGCCAGATCAACGAGCAGTGCGATCTGGTCTGCCGGTCCCTGGACGTGTTCGTGGAGTTCATGGAGACCGGCGACATGGAGAAGGGCCTCCAGGTTCGCGCCATGGAGAAGGAGGGCGATGAGCTCAAGGCCCGGCAGATGGAGATCCTCAACCACGCCTTCGCCACCCCGATGGACCGCGAGGACATCTACCGCGCCATTCAAACCATCGATGAGATCCTCAACTACGCCAAGACCACCGTGCGTGAGGTGGAGGCCCTGGAGATCAAGCCGGACAACCACATGGCGGAGATGGCACGGATGATCCGTGACGGTGCCCAGGCGCTGAGGAACGGCTACCGCAAGCTCGCGAGCCACCCGATGCAGGCGGAGGAGGACGCCGCCGCCGCGCGCAAGGCGGAGCGCAACACCGAAAAGGTCTACCGCGCGGCCCTCGCCGAGCTGTTCCGCGCCGATGAGCAGATCGCGGCCCTGAACGAGAACCTCGCGGGCTCCAAGGCGGACGCGATGATGCACGTCATCAACATGTTCAAGCGCCGCGAGATCTACCGCCACCTCTCCAACGCCGCCGACCGTCTCGAGCACGCCTCCAGCGTGCTGCACGACATCGTGGTGCAGATCGCCTAGTTCTCCCCCGGCCGAGTCGGGCTGGCCTCGGTCAGCCTGGCTCGGCGCCCGCTCCCCCGAGCGCCCAGCGGTTTCACCGCGGACATTCATCCCCAAGCCGCAAGCGCGTGCCCTAGCCTTCCGACAACCCCAGATCCGTGCTCAGGTAGCGCTCGCCGCTATCGGGCAGGATCGCCAGCAGCCCACACGACCCTGTAGGGGCTCGCGCCGGCCCACCCTGAGCATTCCCGCCACCGCCGCGCCACCCGAGATACCGGCCAGGAGGCCCTCCTCCCGCGCCAGGGCCCGTGCCGTCGCCTAGACCTCCTCGGCGCTGACGGCAACCACCTGGTCGCAGATGCCGGGGTCGAGGATCTCCGGAATGAACCCCCGTGCCCATGATCCGGTGCTTACGGGCGATGCCCTGGGGGAGGATGGGCGATTGCGCCGGTTCGGTGGCAACTATCGCCAGGACGGGGTTGCGCTCGCGCAGCGCCCGCCCCAGTGGTGCAGATCAGGCCCTGGGGCGCCCCCCGGCCGCGCGCCGGAGCACCCGCGAATCGCGGTGAACCGGCTCAGGCCGCCCCGCCCCGCTGCAGCCGCGAGGCGTCCAGCACCCCCATCGGTCCCACCCAGGCGGCCGGCAACGAGGGGAAGGCGCTGATCAGGGCCACGA
>JAEHCY010000399.1 GCA_016880695.1 Chromatiaceae bacterium
GCTTGCCGAAGAGGGTATTGACGTGCTCTGCGGGACATCGGCTTCGCCCTAACCGGCTCGAGGTTGCGAATCGATCCGCTGCGCGATCCGATCAAAAGGGTTCGTTTCTCGCCGCCCCTCGCCGATCAATCGACAAGGTTGCAGGGTAGCCTCTCAGCGCATCAGCGGCGCGGACCCAAGTCCGGTGAGGCGGGCAAGTGCGGCCGCGGTGCCGGTGCCAATGTGCTCGGCGAGGCGCGCCCAGATGTCCTGTTTTCGCGTGAAGTCCACCACTTCCTCCGCACCGATCAGTTCCCGGGCCACGTAACCAGCGCTACCCAGACCGTCCACCAGGCCGAGCTCGACGCCCTCCTGACCGCTCCAGAAAAGTCCGCTGAATACCTCGCCCCCGCCCTTGAGACGCTCACCGCGACCCTCGCGTACTACCTGGATGAACTGCTGATGGAGGCCGTCGAGAACCCCCTGGACGTAACGACGCGCCTCCTCGGGGAAGGGAGAGAAGGGATCGAGGATCCCCTTGTGCACACCGGCAGTCAGCAGACGACGCTCGACGCCGAGCTTGTCGAGTGTTTCCTCGAAACCAAAGCCGTTCATCAGGACCCCGATCGATCCGACGATGCTTGCCTTATCCGCATAGATCTGGTCTGCCGCCACCGCTACGTAGTAGCCCCCGGAGGCGCAGATATCGGTTACCACCGCATAGACGGGGATCTTGGGGTACTTCTTCTTCAGCCGACGGATCTCGTCATTGATCTGGCCCGCCTGAACGGGGCTCCCACCGGGACTATTGATGCGGAGTATCACGCCCTTGGTGTTGGGGTCCTCGAACGCATCACGCAGACCCCCGGATACCTTGTCGGCGCTGGCCTCCATCTCTGGGGCGATGATGCCATCGATATCGACCAGCGCGGTGTGCTCGCCGCTCTTTCTCACCTTCTCGGTCCATTCGGCTGGGAACAACAACCACAGCAGGGCGAGCAGGTAGATAGCGCCGAGAAGCTTGAACAGGATCCCCCAGCGGCGGGCGCGGCGGCGCTCCTGCTGGGACTCGATCACCAACCGCTCGATTAACCGGCGCTCCCAGAACGCCGACTCGTCGGGGGCCAATTCTATTTTGGGCTCGAGGGTAGGATCTTTCATCTCGCGTTAGGATTCAGACATCTTGGTTCGAGGGGTCGCAGCGCCAGCGATGGGCGAGACCGCGTCACCGCCAAACGGCGCCGCCGCGACTGCCGTCAACCATCCGCGAAGCTCGCGTAGATCCTCAATGCAGGCGAGCGGCCGATGCTGGAGCAGGCGATCCGGATCCTGGGTTCCATAGCAGACCGCCAAACCGCAGGCCCCCGCGTTCTGGGCCATCAGGAGATCGTACTCGGTGTCACCGACCATCAGGGTCTCCCGGGGTCGCACCCCGAGTTGGTCCATGAGCTCGAGCAACATCGCTGGATGCGGCTTGGACTGGGTTTCATCGGCGCACCGGGTAGCGTGGAAGTGCGCTCCCAGGCCCGTGGAATCCAGCACCTTGCCAAGACCCCGGCGACCTTTCCCGGTCGCCACGGCCAGCAGGTAGTCTTGCCTCTCGAGCCACTCCAACACCTCCCGCACACCGGGGAACAGCTCCGAGGGCGTCTGGTCAACCTCGAGAAAATGATGGCGGTAGCGCTCCGCAACCCGTTCCTGGATTTCACTTTCGATCCCCGGCAGCAGTCGGTGTACCGCCTCGCGCAGTCCCAGTCCGATCACATCACGAACATGCGCCCGCGACACTGGTGCAATACCGGCATCGCCCACGGCGGCCTGCATACAGGCGACGATGCGCGCCTCGGAATCCATCAGCGTACCGTCCCAGTCGAACACGATAAGCTTAAACATCATTAGCCTGAACACAGTCTCTCAAGCACCAACTGAAGCTCAGCGGGCAGGGGGGCAGTCATCTCGAAGCCCTTCCCTTGCCCACTGAGCGGGAAACTCAGGGTGCTCGCATGCAAAAACAAGCGGCGCAGACCAAACCTGCGCATCTCGCGGTTGGCCGCAGGATCGCCGTACTTCTCGTCCCCGAGGATCGGATGACCCAGGTGGGCGGCATGGACCCGGATCTGGTGGGTCCGCCCCGTGAGCAAACGCGCCTCAACCAGCGTGGCCGTGGTGAAAACCTGAATGCGGCGAAAGAGCGTCACCGAGGGACTACCTTCGGGGTCGACGCGAACCTCGCGTTCACCACTGCGGAGCAGGTTCTTGCGCAGTGCCGCGTTTACCCGCTGCCGATCCCAATCGATGGGGCCCTCGAGCAGGGCCAGGTACCGCTTTTCTACCGTTCCCGCCCGCATCAGCTCGTGCAACCTGCGCAATCCGCTTCGGCGTTTGCTCACCAACAGGCAACCCGAGGTGTCGCGGTCCAGGCGGTGTACCAGTTCCAAGGCTTGCATGGGATAGAGCTGCCGCAAGGCTTCGATCACGCCGAAGCTCACACCGCTCCCACCATGAACCGCCATACCCGCCGGCTTGTCGATGAGCAGGAGGTCGTCATCCTGGTACAGAATGGCACCTTCGAGCTGATGGAGGGGGCGCGGCCCGATAACCGCACCCGCCGCTTCGTCAGAGCCTCGACGCACCGGGGGAATGCGCACCTCGTCACCGGCCGCGAGACGATAATCGGGTTTGATCCGCCCCTTGTTTACCCGAACCTCACCGGTACGCAGCAACCGATAGACCCGACTGCGCGGGACACCCTTCAGCCGTGACAGCAAAAAATTATCGATGCGTTGCTCAGCGAGCTCGGAATCGATGGTGACATAGCACACCCGATCGCCGGGCTCGGGAAGGCCTGGGGAGGAAGTGGCGCGGGGTGGGGCTGCAGCACGCATTGCTGGTGATGGTGAACGCTGATATATTTCGATTGCTGTAGCATCGCACCAACAGGGTGCGGTGGCACATATCCAGGGAGGTGGATCGGGCAACCGGTGCGTGGGTCTATTTTCCCGGTTCGATCACCCTCGATTTTCGCGTCACCCGAGTCTTACAAGGCATCAAGGACGATCGGTTGCAACGATCGTCCTGCCGCTGATCTCAGCAGCTCCCCGCGGGCGGCTGCGCGCTGAGATCGAATCGGTGTTGCGCGTTCGGCGATTCAGGGCACAGGGGTTTTGGATGCCCAAGTGCCCAGCGGCAATGGTACAACCGAATCGGCCCCGAGACCAAAGGCCCTACCGGGGTCCTCCTGGTTCGATTCAAGGCGCACTCCGCAAGCATCGGAGTGAGATAACAGTTTTAGTGCTTTCGAGCTGAGCCCAAAGTGCTTTCCATCCCACTGATCCTGGCAATGCAGATCCACTGGATTCTCGCTGGCCGCCCCCCCCTGGGTCGCCGGACAGGTGCAGCATGGATAAGGCTTTGGCTCCCACAGGGGGTCGCTTCCCCCTTGGAGGGGGACCCACCGGTGCCCTGGCACCTCCCCCCCCAGAGCCTAGGCGGGCAACAGCTCCGCACACGCGCGCGAGAAGGATTAAATGAAACGAATGCTCATCAACGCGACGCAGCCCGAAGAGCTGCGCGTCGCCATCGTTGACGGTCAACGGCTGTTCAACCTCGACATCGAGGCACCCGGTAAAGAGCAGAAAAAGGCCAATATCTACAAAGGGATAATCACCCGGGTCGAGCCCAGTCTTGAGGCGGCCTTCGTCGATTACGGCGCCGAGCGCCACGGTTTCCTCCCGCTCAAAGAGGTTGCCTTCGCCAATCTGGAGCCGGAATCGGTCCAGGTCGGCACAAGGATCAGCATCAAGGATGCGCTCCGCGAAGGCCAGGAGCTCATCGTCCAGATCGAAAAGGAGGAACGCGGCAACAAGGGGGCCGCCCTCACCACCTTTGTCTCCCTCGCCGGGCGTTATCTGGTCCTGATGCCCAACAACCCGCGCGCGGGCGGCGTCTCCCGGCGCATCGAGGGGCAGGATCGGACCGATCTGCGGGAGGCGATGAGCCAGCTCAATGTCTCCGAGGGGATGGGGCTGATCGTTCGTACCGCGGGTGTTGGCAAGAGTGTCGAGGAACTGCAGTGGGACCTCGATTATCTGCTCCAGCTCTGGAGCGCCATCGAGGGATCCGCCACCAGCCGACGCGCCCCGTTTCTGATCTACCAGGAAAGCGACGTCATTATCCGATCCATCCGCGACTACCTGCGCGCGGATATCGCTGAGATCGTCATCGACAACCGCAAGATCTACGAGCGCGCGCAGCAGTTTATCGGCCAGGTCATGCCGACCAACCTTAAGAAGCTGCGCCTCTACGAGGATGAGGTCCCCCTATTCACCCGCTATCAGATTGAGAGCCAGATCGAGACGGTCTTCCAGCGCGAGGTCCAGCTCCCCTCAGGGGGCTCGGTGATGATCGATCCCACCGAAGCCCTCACCACCATCGACATCAACTCGGCCCGCGCCACCAAAGGGGCCGACATCGAAGAAACGGCCCTCAACACCAACCTTGAGGCGGCCGACGAAATCGCCCGACAACTGCGTTTGCGGGATCTGGGCGGACTCTTCGTCATCGACTTCATCGATATGACGCCCCTGAGGCACCAGCGCGAGGTCGAGAACCGCCTGCGCGAGGCCCTGAAGGAAGACCGGGCACGGGTCCAGTTGGGCCGTATCTCCCGTTTCGGCCTGCTCGAGATGTCGCGCCAACGGCTCAAACCCTCCCTGGAAGAGTCCAGCCAGCGGATCTGTCCCCGTTGCCGCGGTCAGGGAACCATCCGCGGCGTTGAGTCCCTCGCCCTCTCCATCCTGCGCATCGTCGAAGAGGAGGCCATGAAGGAGAACAGCGAGCGCATCATCGCTAGGCTCCCGGTGGATGTGGCCACCTTCCTGCTCAATGAGAAACGCCAGGCGATCCTCGATATCGAGAAACGGCAGGACGCCTCCGTCATCCTGGTCCCGGACCCCCACATCCAGACCCCAGCCTTCGAGATCGAGCGGGTGCGCACCCAGGACCTGGCCAAGAGCCGGGACGAACGCCCAAGCTATGAGCTTGCCCCGGAGCAGGAAAAGGCCCTGCCCGACTTCCTCAAGACCGGCGCGCCGAGCGGCGAGGAGCCGGCCGTCAAGCAGATCGCTCCACGCACCCCGGCCCCGCTCCCTAAGGAGCCCGAGGCACCGCAGGAGCAGGCGCCCGCCCTAGCGAGCGGTCCGATAAAGCGGCTGTTTGCTCGCCTTTTCGCCAAGATCCACGCGCAGCCGACGGCGGAGCAGCTGCCCGAACCGGCGCCAGCACCTGCCCCGGCGACGCGACCCTCCCCTGCCCCCTCCCAGCGCGACGGCGCGAGATCCCGGCCCGCCGCGGATCGGGGTCAACCGCGCAGCCCCACCGGCCCCGGCCAGCGCCGACGTCCCGTGGGCGCCGAGTCCCCGCAGCGGGTACCGGCGGGCCAGACACGAACGGCGGGCGGGCGTGCACAATCCAGCGACGGATCCGGCGCGGGACGGCAGCCGGCACCCATCGATAAGCCGGCCTCCGGAGTCCAGGCGATGGGAACGGAACCGGGCACGGAGCGATCGGCACCTGCCGCCCGGTCTGAGCCCAGAGGTCGAACGGAGCCGCGCCCCGCCGAGGCAACCGCTGCGGTCCCTGCGCGTCCCGCTCAAGTAACCCCGCCAGCCCAGCCAATTGAAAGGCCCTCGGAGCCAGTACCTGACACCCCCCCATTCGTTACCCTGGAAACCGGAGCTTCCAGCGCCCCACAAGCACCCCAGACACTGATCGAGGAACCGCCCCAGCCAGAATCCCCAGTGCTGGAACCCCCGGTGGCTGCCTCCTCGGAACCCACCGCGGAAGCATCGAGCGGAGGTGCCACCACGACTGAGACGCCATCGACGGCTAGAGCGCGCGCCCCTCGCCGTCGCCGCGGTGCTGGCAACATGCGCGGACGGCGCAAACCCCAGCGCCCGATGAGGGTTGGCGATTCCCCCGAAGGTGGGTCCGAGAGGGAGCACGGGCATGAAGCGGGTCCCGCGGCGCCCAGGGACACCCCTGTAGATGCGTCGGCAGGCACTGCGACCGGCCCTGGGACGATCGCCGGCGAGTCCGCTGCGGCTCGCCCGGCCGCCAGGGACGGGGGCCGCGGGCGAGGAGGCGTTGCCACACCCGTGCGCTCAGAGGTATCCGCCTCGGCGGTCAGCCCGAGAACCCGTTCACCAGAGAGTGATAGCCCAGGCACACCGGAGGCGGTGACAGCGCCGAAGCAGCCACCATCGGTGGCGTCGGAATAAGGACAACAGTGGGCGTCCACCGCGGACGCCCACCACTTCTCAGAGTCGCTGGCGGATGTCCGCTAGCAAGCCCTGCATGGCGACTTCGAGCAGGTCGAGAACCCGATCGAAGCCGCTACTCCCGCCATAGTAGGGATCGGGAACCTCTCCGATACCGAGTTCCGGCGCGAACTCCATCAACAGGCGAAGTTTCCTCTCCTGTCCGCGGGGACAAAGCGCGGAGAGATGCCGCAGATTCTCCCGATCCATCGCCAGCACATAGTCAAACTGCAAGAAGTCATCGACCGCAGCCTGGCGAGCCCGGAGATCGCTGAGATCGATGCCCCGCTGCAGCGCCGTCCGTTGGGCGCGCACATCGGGCGGTGCGCCGATGTGGTAACCGTGGGTCCCCGCTGAGTCGACTTCGACCCGTTCGCCGAAAGCCTCTCGCTCCAAAAGGGAGCGAAACAAACCCTGGGCGGTGGGCGAACGACAAATATTGCCCATGCAGACGAACAGGACACGGATCTTGGGTGGTCGAGCCATGGGTGCAGGGGGTTCAGTCGGGTATTTCGGATAGGAGGGCGGTAGCGGCACCCGCAATGAGACTGCGCTTCATGATAGCAGCCCGTTCACCGGCCGGTGGTCCAGGTATGTCGCTGCAGGCGAAACCGCAATCCCTGTGCCCTGCCCTCCCGCTCATCGCGTTGAATAACGCTCGGTCCCAGGGGAGTGGCCTTGCCAGTCGCTGCGGGGACTCGCTCCCGCTGGGCGCTCACTCCAAGCGCCTGGGACTGGCGCAACTGCAGTGCCTGCTGTTGCCGGACCTGGTTCTCCAGCCTAAGGTCCAGTCCGCGCACCTCCTCTGGCGAAACGCGTTTGAGCTCCTGCGCGTAGGTCGCCTGCTCTCGCTGAAGCTCGAGTCGATCAGTCTGGTGCCCAAGCTCATCCGACCAGTCGGCGGCCAACACAGGCCCTGAGACAGGCGTCAGTCCCACCAGCCACGCGAGCGTCCGCACCCAATCAGAGCAGTGCCGACACCGGACTGCACCTCGAGCGAGCAGGCCGGCCACCTGAAAGATCGGGGCGATCTTCAACCATGGTCCAATATCCTGCTGTTTTAACGAGACTTTTGTCATAGCGCTTGGGCCTGGCACGGAACCTGTGTGTCCATATTTGGGAACTTCCCGATTCCCGGGTTCCGTGTTTCCTCCTTGGTGGTAGTGGCCCCGCGGTATGGCCGCGGGGCTTTTTTTCCAATTCAGCGGTTGGTTCAGTTCACCAGGCAGACCTCGAACTGCGGCGGTGCCAACAGCAGGCGCTTGACCGCGCACTGGTCCACCGCCCTGATGATGCTTTCACGGTACTTCTCCGGAAATCCCACCGGAAGTCTGACCCGGAGCGCCACTTGGGCGGGCTCGGATGGGCTGGCCGCCGACTGCCACTCCAGGTGCAAGGCCAGCCCTTCGGTACCGATCTGCCGGGACTGGCAGAAATTGAGGGCGTAGATTCCAGCACAACTGGCGAGCGCGGCCAGGAATAGATCGAATGGCTCCGGTGCACTGGCGCCCCCGCCAGATATCAGAGACTGGTCGGTGTGGACGACAAAGCCATCGAGCTGCACATCAACCCGTTTGTTGCCGGGAAAGGAGACCTCGAGGGTCTGGGCCATTATTCGTACCCCTCATCGAAAACAAGGGGCCCCTCCCGGGGCCCCTTGTTTGAGCCAACGCCGATCTTTACGGCTCAGTTGGTCTTTTTCGTACCGAACATTTCCATGGGATTGGGCATCATCTGCATAGGATTGTAATCCTTATTATCCCTATCGTGGGAATCCCCCTGGGACCCGCCGGGACCCCACCCCGCTCCGGGGGGCATCCAAGGCGGCGCAGCGCCCCACCCCTGGCCGGGGTACCCCATGGGTGGCGGAGCACCGGGATACCCATAACCGCCTTCAGGCGGTGCTCCCGTCCCTGGTCCCCAGCCCTGGCCCCGGGGGCCCCAGGGTGGCGGCCCACCCGGGGGACCGTAGCCCGCCGGCGCCGGCGGGGCCTCTTCCCGCCCCGGCGGTACAGACGAGACCCCGGGCGAGGACCCCGGATAACCCCCTGGCCCACCCCAGAAGGACGGGCCGGATGGGCCGGGGCCTGCGGGGCCAGAGCGGCTTCCGCTGCCAAAGCCCGATCCCGTGTCGCCAGGCGGCCCACCGGGACCTCCGGGCCCCGGACCAGCCACTGGCGCCCAACGGCTGCTGCCGGGGCCCGATCCGGAACCGAATCCAGACCCCGACTCGGGAGGTCCACCGGGACCCCTTGGCCCTGGACCAACCGGCGGCGCCCCACGACTGCCGCCGGGGCCCGATCCGGAACCAAAGCCAGAGCCCGACTCGGGAGGTCCACCAGCACCCCGCGGTCCTGGGCCAATCGGCGGCGCCCCACGACTGCCGCCGGGGCCCGATCCGGAACCAAAGCCAGAGCCCGACTCGGGAGGCGGCATGCCGGAACCGTAAGGAGGGCCGGAGCCCCACCCGCCAGAATCACCTGGAGGCGGACCGCCCGGACCCGGGCCCCAACCCGGCCCATAATCAGGCCCGCGGGAGCCGGAAGGTCCCCCTCCGCCAAAACCGGCGGCCTCAGCCTGTCCCAAAGCCACCGCCATCGCCAACACGGCTGCTGCCGAAGCGAAACCAGAACGAAACTCCATGGAACCTTCCCTCCGCGCGAGCGCGCACTGAATTTAAGCCTTGATCTTACCGCATCCCCCGTAGGGCCGATAGGTCGGTCTGCCGGCAATGCTTGCGGATGCGCTTACTCGCCCCAAAAAAGTGCCCCAACCGGTGGGGAAAGACCAAGGGGTATCGCGGACACCATCATGGCCATCAGCGCGCGGGACGATGCTTTGCGGGAGCGTCTAGTTAAGCTCATCGGGAGAGACTGCGATCACCTCGGCGAACGCTGCACCCTCCTGGACCTGGTATGGCCGGAGGGAGTCATGGTGCTGCGGACCCGGTCAACGACCTCTGTCATCCATCCGGACCAGTATGGGCAGGCATCCTGTCGGCTTCCGGAGCTACGGGAGGTGCCCGTCTTCGCGGAGGATCCGAGCACCTATTCCCAGGAGTTCATCGAGCTCCTCGCCTCGCTGGGCGACCGCCCGCAGGAGCATTAGGGCGAGGATTGGAGTAGCGCCTCGACATCCAGCAGGTCTTGCTCGGTATCCACCCCCGGACCCGGTTCGACGGCCGCAAGGCTCACGTGAATGCGCCCGCCATACCACAGCACCCGAAGCTGCTCCAGGGACTCGGCCAGCTCCAGGGGGGCCGCCTCCCAGGCGACGAACCGGCGCAGGAACCCCGCCCGGAAGGCGTATAACCCGATGTGGCGCCAGTAGGGAAGCCCCGGCGGCACGCCCACCTCGTCTCGGTCAAAGCCGTCCCGATTCCAGGGTATCGGAGCACGCGAGAAATAGAGCGCGTAGCCCTGGTGGTCGGTTACCACCTTGACCACATTGGGATCGAACAGGAGTGCTCGGTCGGAGATGGGATAAGCCAGCGTAGTCATTCCCGCGCCTGGATGGGACGCCAGCGTCTCGGCCACCTGTTCCAGAAGGCGCGCGGGCATACAGGGCTCGTCACCCTGGAGGTTGACCAGGATGCTGTCATCGGGCCAGCGGCGCCGCTCCAGCACCTCGGCAATCCGGTCGGAGCCGCTGCGGTGATGGCTCCCGGTCAGCTCCACTTCCACCCCCAGGGCATGGCAGGCCTCGGCGATGCGATCATCATCCGTGGCCACCAGGACCTCGTCGGCGGCGCTCTCCCGGGCACGTGCCACCACATGGGCGATCATCGATCGGCCACCGATCAGTCGCAGGGGCTTTCCGGGCAGCCGACTAGAGGCAAAGCGAGCGGGAATGAGGACGCGAAATCCCATCGCGGCGCCCTAGGACTCCTATCGCTCAGGAACCTCTTCATCGGCGGGGAGCGCTCGTGCCTCCTCTGCCAGCATGACCGGAATGTCGTCACGAATCGGGAAGGCAAGCCGGTCGGGACGGCAGACCAGCTCCTGCGCCGGTTTGGCGTAGTAGAGTGGCCCCTTGCACAGGGGGCAGACCAGGATTTCCAGTAGCTTCTTATCCATTGTTCAACCCATCTATTAACTGTTCGAACCGCTGAATAGCGCGGGCATCGAGCTCGGCCCGCACGCTCACATACCAGTGATCGGGCCCGGCAAAAGCCGCGCATTTCACGGCATCCTTCTCGGTCATCAGCACCTTGCGCCCGGCCCACTCCCGAGTATCGTGAGCCCGAAAGGCGTGGTGATCCGGGAAAGGGCGCGGGGTGACACGGATACCCCGGGCCGCGAGCATGTCAAAGAAGCGTTGCGGATTGCCGATCCCCGCCACGGCCAGCACCGCTTCGCCGCGAAACGCACCGAGCTCGCGTTCGGTGCCAGCGTCGCGCAGCGCCACGGCGGGACCCGGTACCAAGCGCATGCCACACTCTCCCTCCAAGGGTGTTCCGTTGACAATCACCATAGCAACCTCCGACAGCCGCTCCGGGGGCTCGCGCAGAGGGCCGGCGGGAAGGCAGCGCCGATTGCCTAACCGCCGCGCCCCATCGACCACGGCGATCTCGATGTCTCGCTGGAGCCGGTAGTGTTGGAGACCATCGTCCGCCACCAGAATATCGCACGCGTGCTCCTGGATCAGCCGCTCGGCGCTCGCGACGCGGTCCGCCCCCGCCATCACCGGGCAGTGGGTGCGCCGTGCCAGGAGCACCGCCTCGTCCCCAACCTGGATTGGGTCGGCATCGGGGCCGACCGCAATCGGCCAATGGGCTGCATCACCGCCATAGCCGCGCGTGAGAACCCCGGGACGATAACCCCGCTGCCGCAGCCAGGCGCACAACCAGATGACCAAGGGTGTCTTGCCGGTTCCACCCACGCTGATGTTGCCGATCACCACCACCGGTACCGACAACGCCTGGCTGGCACGCCAACCCCTGCGGTAGGCGATTCGCCGCCAGCGGGCCAAGGTAGAGTAAACCCACCCGAGGGGCGCCAGTAGCCAGCCAAGCGGATGGTCTCCGTACCAGATCCGTTCGAGAGGGATCACGCCTCGATCGCCGCGGTGGGGTCCGCCATACCCTGGAATTGCAGCCGATAGAGCTGGGCATAGAGCCCGTCGTGCTCGAGGAGTTCGGTGTGTCTTCCCTGCTCCACAATCTGACCATTATGCAGGAC
>JAEHCY010000400.1 GCA_016880695.1 Chromatiaceae bacterium
GCTGGCGCGGCGGCGGAGGTGGAAACCCCTGATCTCATCATCAGGGATGCAACGGGCAGCCTGCCGGCAGCAACCTTTGAGCGGCTCGCCACCAAGGTGGGGTCAACGCTGGCGGAGATCCTTAAGTTTTGGTCCGCCGACACCCGGACACGGGAATGGGGGAAAATCGTCGTCGAGATCGAGAAGCCCCTGCCGAAGGCGACCTCGTCCGTCTTCTTATGGGGGAAGGATAAAGGCAAGCGGGCGCGGATTGTAAAGGTCTACGGAGGTGGCGAGTATCCGCACCAACTGGCCCATAAGCTGACCAGTGCCGTCTATCCCAACGCCGACAAGCTGATTCGCAATATGATGGGCGAGGCGTCGGAGAAGCGCTTCGGCAACCCCGTATCCTTCCCCATGTGCGGCTTCAAAACCGACGAGTGGGTCATGGCGCTGCTGCAGACCGGCGCCCACATACCTCTGGAAAAAATAGGTCCCGAGCATGAGGACTGGGGCATGGAGATGCACAATGGTGTGCCGCAGGTGAGGGACCGGGCCAGGCAGCACACCTGTTACGCCGAGGCGGGATCTTTTGGCGAATTCCTGGTGGAGACCTATGGCACGGAGAAGATCAAGCAGTTCAACCGGCTTTCGTCCAGAACACCCCGACCCTGGCAGGAGGCCTTCGGGAGCCCCCTGGAAAAGCTGGAGGCCGACTGGCTTGGTGCCCTGAAATCCAAATACCGGGGCAAGGGAGAGCGCGTGGAGCTTCTCGCCGAGTTGCTTCAGAAGAACCCCGCCAACGCCTGCAATGCCGCCCAAGAGATGGCCAAATAGACATCGCGACGCCAGATTCCCCGGCGCGGGAGCGGTTCAGGGCTGAGCGAACAATAGCGGACGCAGGGCTTCCTTGTCCTATACGCTTCCCCTGCGTCCGCGTCAGCCCCCTGTAGCGCGGTTTACCTCGGCACCGACTTTGGGAATCGTCCGGCGGCCGGCCACAGTCGCCCCTTGTGTCCTTGACGAGCGCGCTTGCTCGAACCCCCTTTCGGTGCTAGGTTTCCGTGCGCTCCAACCCTCATGCGGTTGGACTGTTTATCCTTTAACCGTAACAGCGAGGAGGCCGTAAGATCATGTTTAGTAAGTCTTTACTATCCGCAGGTCTGATCGTGTCGCTGTATTCGTTCTCGCAAGTGTCTTTTGCGGCAGATCAATGCAAAGACGACAAGGACTGCAAGAACGGTGAAGTCTGCATATTGGCTATGAATCCTCCTGTATGCAAACCACCACAGGAAGCGGGTGCAGCCTGTAAGCGCGATGTCGTTTGTGCTTCTAAGAAATGCGAGATTGCGCCGGGCAAAGACGTAGGCGTTTGTAAGTAATTAAAATCGGTAAACCCCCGGCTTTGCCGGGGGACTCTCATGGGTTTGACCGTTGCTACGGTTGGATGGATTTTCCGCGGTTCCTTCAACAACCGAGGAATTTCGACCATGAGAGAGTACAAGAGCCTAAGCCACACGATTTGGGACTGCAAAGGGCAGCGATTCACTCAGCCGATGGGTTAGAAGAGACGCGAGGCGGGCGCAGGTGCTTGTCGTCCAACCTCGCCTGGGGGAAGATGCCCCTCGATGGATCTCCGAGCCAATCGTCTTGTGTGGCTCAGCGGGTGGATCGGAGCTATGGGTTGGGTCTTGCGAAGAATCGGGAACCTGGGGCGTCCAGCGATGAAGGCGAGTCGGGTAGAAGCAGTGCGCGATTCGACTGTTTTCTGTTCGCGCAACAATGTGATGCGGAGTTGGTGTAACCGGATGTTTCAGGCACACCTTAATTCAGACCGCCAGGGACCCTGGAGAGAGGGGCGCATTGCGCAAATTCTCCACACGGGTACGGCCTCCATCCCCGGGGGACAGTATCCGGAAGGTCCGCGGCCGTGATGGCCGCCGGATGGAGATAATGGCCATTGCCCCCGAGGGGGAGCGGTGACATGACCCGGCCTCTGCGATTCCGAGAGGACGGCAGCTTCACCCTGGTGCAGTTCACCGATACGCACTTCGAAGATGGCTGCGAGGCGGATCAGCGTACCCAAGCCCTGATGTCCCTGGTCCTGGACCTGGAGCAACCCGATCTGGTCCTCCTCACCGGCGACGTCATCGGCGGTTCCGGTGCCAGGGACCCGCGAGTGGCCTGGCAGATGGCGGCGGCGCCACTGGTGGAGCGGGGCCTGCCCTGGGCGGCGATATTCGGCAACCACGACGACGAGTGTGGCGTACCGCGCCCGCAGCTCCTTGCCATTCAGCAGGGTATTCCCGGCTGCCTCACCCTTCCTGGCCCCAAGCGGGTATCGGGTTTGGGCAACTTCCTGCTGCGCATCCTGCAGGCCAAGGGCCCGCAAACCGGATTTGTGCTCTGCTGCCTCGATACCAACAGCTACGCCGAAAGCGATATCGGCGGTCATGGCTGGGTGCGTGAGGATCAGATCCGCTGGTTCCGCCAGACCCTGGGGCGTCTGGGCACGCCGGCGGCACCCGATCTGCCACCCGTGCTGGTGTTTATCCATATTCCCCTCCCCGAGTACGACGAGATCTGGCGCTTGGGCCTCTGCCAGGGAGAGAAGAACGAAGACGTCTGCTGCCCGCGGATCAATACCGGTCTCTTTGCCGCCATGCATCTGGCCGGCAATGTGAAAGGGGTCTTTGCCGGCCACGACCACCTCAACGATTACGAGGGCAGCCTGTACGGTATCCGTCTCTGTTACGGGCGGGCCACCGGGTATAACTGCTACGGCGAGCCGGATTTTAGGCACGGGGCACGCGTCATTCGTCTGATCGAGGGTCGGCCGGATTTCACCACCTGGATTCGCTTGGATGACGGCATCCGAATCGATTATCCGCCGCCGGACGCCTGAGCGCTTCCGCCAACCTCCGGCCCGAGGTCCAGCCGTCCGCCCGATTGCGCCTCCACCAAGCGGGCGAACAGACCGCCGCTCCTTGAGAGCTCACCAAAGGTACCCCGTTCGACGATACGTCCCTGCTGAAAAACGAGAATGAGGTCGGCGTTGCGAATCGTCGACAGTCGATGGGCGATCACGAGCGTGGTGCGTCCCCGCATCAGGGTCTGAAAGGCCTGCTGCACCTTGACCTCGGTGGCGGTATCCAGGGCGCTGGTGGCCTCGTCGAGGATAAGAATGGGCGGGTTCTTCAGCAGCACCCTGGCAATCGCCAAGCGCTGACGCTCCCCACCGCTCAGGTTGGAGCCACGCTCGCCGATATGGGTCTGGTAACCGTGGGGCTGGCGCAGAATGAAATCATGCGCCTGTGCCTGACGAGCGGCCTCGATCAACTCAGACTCCGTGGCATCGGGCCGCCCGACCCGCAGGTTGTCCTCAATGGTACGAAAGAACAGTAGGTTTTCCTGAAACACAATCCCGATGTTGGCCCGCAGGGAATCGAGGGCCACCTCGCGGATATTGATCCCATCGATCAGTATCCGGCCCTGCTGCGCATCGTATTGGCGCAACAGCAGCCCCATGACCGTGCTCTTGCCGGCGCCGGTTTCGCCGACCAGGGCGACCGTCTGTCCGGGCTCGACCGTAAAACTGATCTCCTCCAGGGCCTTCTTCCCGGTGGCGTAGGAAAATTCGACCCGGTCGAAGGTCACCTGTCCCTTGACGGCCTCCAACGGGACCGCATCGGGAAGCTCTTGCACCGTCGAGCGGGTATCGAGCACCTCGAAGAACTGGGCCAGCGAGGGGGCTTGCATGAATAAGCCATTGGTAAATTCAACGACCTGCCCCAAGCGACCAATCAGGTGGTTGGCAAACCCCATGAAGGTGACGATGGCGCCGACGCTGGCCTCGCCCTGGAGATTGAGCCAGGCGCCCAAGGCAAAGATGCTGATCACCGTGATGGTGGAGGCCGCGCCATTGAGCACACTGATCACCGCCCACCAGTTAAGCACCGGAAACTGCGCCGCTATCACCTGCTCGATCACCTGGCGCACCTGGCGCAGCTCAGCCGCCTGACGCACAAAACTCTGAACCAGCATCACATTGCCGATGGCGTCCCCCGCCTGTTGCGCCAGTTCGGTGTGGTGGGCCTGTACCTCCCCCTGGGCGTGATGGGTCCGGTGGGTCACATAGGCGGTCAGGGATGCCGAGAGAATGGTGAGAAGGATCAGCACCAGGGCGAGCTTCCAGTTCAGCAGCAGCGTCAGGGGCAATAACACGAGAAGGGCGACGAAGGTGGACAGGTGGCTGCGAAACATCGCCAGCCAGAGATGAAACACCTGCTCGCCCCCCTGGAGCATGATGCTCAGCAGGCGCCCGGAATGGGCGCCGTGGTGATAGGCCAGGTGCAGTTGCAGGACGTGGGCGAAATACTGCGCCATCACTTCCAGGCGCAAGCGGTGGGCAAGGCGGTCCGCGTGCAGGGAAACCATGGCGCCGACCGCGATACTGCCCACACCCACCAGCAGCCAGATCCCAAAAAGGCGGATGCCATCGTGGAGCGTAGCCTCCGCGCCACGGGTACGGGCCTCGGTCAGCAGATCAATGGTCCAGCCGAACAGCATGGGCTCGACAAATGGCACCGCCGCCAAGGCAAGGTTAGCAAGGGTCAGGATCAGGGCCAGTTTCCGTACTGGGTGCAGCAGGGTCAGCACCCGCCGGTAGACCTTGAGGGGTTTGAAATCGATCATGGCATGCTTCTCCCCGGGCCGCGCCGCTGCTGGCGGGTCCCTCGGCCGACTTCACCGGTCTGCCCCGGTCGGACCCGTATCGGATGGTTTGCGTGGAAATGCCCATGGCGAGAGTAGATCACCCACTGCCCGCTACTGGGAACATAGCACAGGGCGCAGGCGGCATCGGTCTGGTCAGGTTTCACAGGACTTGGCCACTTTCACCGGATGGACCTAAAGACACCACGAGGCGACAGCCAGTACCACTCAGGCGATCGGAACACAGACGATCAGTCCGCCCCGGTGGGAGCGACCCCTGCCGGATACCTTCCGGGTGAAGCGGCCCGCACCTGCCAGGGAGTCCCCTCGGCGGTGGTGAAAGAGTCTGCATCGCGACGATTTCTCAAACACCGCTCAGTCCAACACCCGGACCAGCGGCGCCTCGGGCTTCAGCTCAAAGGGCCCCGCATCCCCCTCCAGCCGCACCGTCAAGGCCGAATCGGTGGTTGGCCACTGGCCCTTGAGGCGATTCTCCGGTGCTTTCCCGCTGAAAACGAGATAGCCGTACTTGCCGTAGTGGGGCAGCTTGCGGGCCAGACTCGCCACCGCCTCGGGTGCTTCGGTCGCGATCCACCCCACCGGAGGGAGGCCACTGCGATCGGCGACCAGCGCCAGACTCTGCTCTGGGTCCCGGAACTGGCCCTCGGGGAGATCAAGGGCGCGGCGCTCAGGGTCCAGGGCGAAGGATGGGGTGCGTTTGGTCAACTCCCCCAGAAAGCGGTTTTCCCACCCGAGCAACCACACCGGTTGGTCCTTCGGCAGGGCCGCGAGCTCGCGGTCGGTGGTTGTCCGCCAGCCCGGCGCATCCCTGCTCCAGCTCTGCGCCAGGGAATGATACGCCTCCCGCAGGGCTGGAGAAGCCGCCGCGGGCAGCAGGATCAGGCCCCGATCGGCACCGAACAGGCTACTCAGGGTGGGCGGAGATTCGCCCTGCGCGAGAACCCGGAACAGGTCGAACCGGGGATCCAGGGCAACGCGCAGGGGCTCATCGGGGACATCGAGGCTGAAATCGGTGCTCCGTCCCCGCATGTCGACCTGGGTTTCCATTGGCTCACGGCCCTTGAGCTGCACCACCAGGGGGATGCGCAGGACGAAGGGCTCGGTGTCCTGGGTCTGGCGGATGCGGCCGGAGACCCGATATCCCGTCTCGGTGGGGGTGCGGGAGACGGCCTCGATGGCGAGCGCTGGTGCGCCCGTGCGCCTGGTCCACTGCTCGAAGAAGGCGCCGAGATCGCGCTCGCTGACCGATTCGAAGGTGCGGCGGAGATCAGCGAAACCGGCGGTGCGGAAGCGGTTGTCCCGATAGAACCGCCTCAGGCCCTCGACGAACACCCGATCACCGAGATCACGCCGCAGCATATGGAACAGCATCAGGGTCCGGCCGTAACCCACCGCCTGGGAGGCGGTGGTGTGCCTGCCGCGGAAGGCGGTGAGGGGGAAGTCCTGCTCCGCGCGCACATAGCTTGCGTAGCTCTGCAGCGTTTCGCGCCGATAGGCCGCCCCCTGGCCCGTTTCTTCCCTCAACAGATGGTCGGCCAGGTAACTGGTCAGACCCTCACTCCAGTTGCCGGCGGCATAGTCCACGTAGACCCCGTTTCCCCACCAGTTGTGGAGCACCTCATGGGGATAGGAGGTGAGGGGGATAAACGGCAGGCGGATGACCTCGGACCCGAGGACGGTAAAGGAGGGCATGCCATAACCGGTGGCCCAGAAGTTCTCCACCAGAGCGAACTTGGCATAGGGGTAGGGGCCGATCAGGCGGGTGTAGAGATCGAGATAGCGGGCGGTAGCCTCCAGATAGCGATTGGCCAGTGCTTCGTCGTGCTTGCGCAGGTAGACCTGCGCCGAAGCGATTGGTGTCGCCTGCTCATAGAAGCGGAAGGCGCCGGCCATGAGGTAGATGTCGTCCTGGGGCTCGGCCTCCCGCCACCGCACGCTCACGCCCTGCTCGCTGGGGTGCGCGTTGGGACCCGCGCCCTGGGAAACAGCGAGCCAGCCGGCTGGCAATGCGATGGTCAGCTCGAAGGTGAGCAGTTGATCCTCGAGCCGCGGGTACCAGGCGCTCGCGGCGTCGAGGAACACGCCTTCGCGGCTGATAATGCCCTGGGTCCACTCCCGGCGGCGGCCGAGGCTCTCCTGCACCGGGTCCAACTCGTGGTGGATCTTGCCGGCATAGCTCAGGGTCACCGGCGCGGAGGTTTCGTGGAGAACCAGCCGGTAGCGCTCCAGGTGCTCCTGGCGACCCAGTGCGATGAGGGTGGCGTTGCCTGAGATTACCCGCGGGGCCATGTCCGCATGTAGGGAGAAGGTCCAGTCCGCCTGCCCCGGCAGGAGGGTCAGGTGGTCCTCCACCGCGATCCAGCCGCGGTCGGGCTCGAGCGTCACCCGCAAGGCGTGGTGCGGGATTTCAGCGGCCGCGTAGGGGGTGCCCCAGCCGAGCACGCCAAGCAGAAGGAACCCAAGGAGACGGAAGAAGGTCGAACGCCCCATATACCGGGAGACGAAGGGGCTGGCGGGTCGCGTCGACGCGGGCTGGTTCATGAGTCCATAATCCGACGAGCATTGACGGGAGCGAAGAATCGGGTGAGAAGGATAACGAAAAAGCGCCTGGGTGCGCTGCTCGGCTCGATGGCGTTGGCAACGATCGCCGCTTCGGTTCAAGCGGGCGCTGCGCAGGGAGGGCACACGGCTGCAGGGCAGAGCGCCCGAGCGACGGCCGATACCCGAGTCCTCGATCCCAAGGCCCTCTACGGGGTCCCTAAGTTGGTCGAGAAGCTCGCTGACAAGCGGGTGGTTTATGTGGGCGAAACCCACGATCGCTACGAAGACCACCTCAACCAGCTCGCGATCATCCGGGGCCTCCATGAACGCAATCCGAACCTGGCGATCGGCATGGAGTTTTTCCAGCAGCCGTTCCAGGCGGTTCTCGATCAGTACGTCGCGGGCCAGATCACCGAGGAAGACCTCCTCGCGCGAACCGAATACTTCGATCGCTGGCGCTTCGACTATCGCCTCTACCAGCCCATTATGCGCTTCGCGCGGGAGAACCGAATCCCCGTTATTGCCCTCAACCTGCCATCGGAGATCACCAAGAAGGTGGGGGATGGAGGCCTCGCGGCCCTCTCCGACGAGCAAAGGGCGCAGGTTCCCGCCGACCTGGACCGCGGCGATGAGGGCTACCGCAACCGGTTGCGTCAGGTTTACCAGCATCACCCGAAATCCACCGAGTCGGACTTCGAGCGCTTTTTTGAGGTGCAGTTGCTGTGGGATGAGGGAATGGCCGAGCGCGCGGCAAGTTTCCTGCGACAGAACCCCGGCAAGCGACTGGTGGTTCTCGCCGGTAGTGGGCACCTCGAGTCCGGTGAGGGCATTCCCAAGCGTCTCAAGCGCCGGCTAGCGGTCCCCTCGGCGGTAGTGCTGAACGGGACCTCCCGGGGTGTCGATCCGGCGGTCGCCGACCACCTGCTACTCACCGAGCCCGTGGAGCTTCCTCAGCCTGGACTCCTGGGCATCCTCCTCGATACCGAGGGCGGCCGGGTAACCGCCAAGGGCTTCGGCGAGCGCAGCGGTGCCGAGGAGGCGGGGCTGAAGAAGGGCGACCAGATCCTGCGCATCGGCGAGCGTCCCATCCGCTCCTACACCGATGTCCGCATCGCCTTGTTGGGCCGTGCGCCTGGAGAAAAGGTGTCGCTAGCGGTTGCCCGCGAACGGCTCCTGATGGGCACCGAGGAGCTCACCTACGAGGTCGAGCTGCGCTGAGTTACCCCTCAGCGGAGATCGCGTGCCCTATTTCTTGCGCGAGGAGAGCATTAACCGGCGGGCGAGTGTCTACCCGACCCAATCCACCAGGTGATGGAGCGGGTCGCCGGCCTTCTTTTCGCTGATCACCCGCCCACAGATCGAGTTGCCGGAGCGGACCACGCTCTGCGGGGTACCGGAGATCAGCGGATGCCAGCTCGGCAGTGGGCTGCGTTCTTCGAGCAGACGGTAGGCGCAGGTGGCGGGCAGCCAGTAGGGGTCGCGGATGTGCTCCGGGGTCAGGGCGACACAGTCGGAGACCTTTTTCGTACGGTTCTGATAGTCCCTGCAATGACAGGTCTTGAGGTCCAACAGCCGGCAGGCCACGTTGGTGTAGTGCACCCTGCGGGTGTCTTCCTCTTCGAACTTGTGCAGGCAGCACTTGGCACAGCCGTCGCACAGCGATTCCCATTGCTCGGCGGTCATCTCGGTGAGCGGAACGTTTTCCCAGAATCGATCTAGTTCTTTGGCCATAGCGACGCTGCGTCAGGGGCGGTGGCGGCTAAGTCTAACCCCCTCGGTGCCATTGGCAATCATCGGTCGGCGGGCAGGATTTTGCGGGTCAAGAGGTTGTTCACAGCGGCGGAAGACACCCTGTTGTCGCCCGGGCTTGACAATCGGTCGCCGACCGCTTTCGTGGTACCGATGCAACAGACTGTTTTCCTTGGGGAATCCGA
>JAEHCY010000048.1 GCA_016880695.1 Chromatiaceae bacterium
GAAGAGTTTGGTGCGCCGAGCATTCTAGTGAACAACGCCGCGATTACCCGCGACACCTTGGTGCTGCGGATGAAGGATGAGGACTGGGCTGCCGTCATCGAGACCAATCTCACCTCCGTATTCCGGGCCAGTCGCGCCTGTCTCAAGGGTATGATGAAAGCGCGGCGCGGCCGCATCATCAGCATCTCCTCGGTGGTCGGCGCCAGCGGTAATGCGGGTCAGGCCAACTATGCCGCTGCCAAGGCCGGGATGGTGGGTTTCACCAAGTCCCTCGCCCGGGAGGTGGGGGCGCGGGGCATCACGGTGAACTGTGTGACCCCGGGCTTCATCGACACCGACATGACCCGAGCCCTGGGCGATGAGCAGCGCCGAGCCTTGTTGGCGACGATCCCACTCAACCGCGCCGGGCAGCCGTCCGAGATCGCCGCGGTGGTGGCGTTCCTCGCCTCAGCGGGGGCCGGTTACGTTACCGGCGAGACCATTCATGTGAATGGCGGTATGTACATGGCCTAGAGGGCCGGGCAACAGGCTGCACAGGGGCGATCCAGCCTGCCGAAACCGGGCATTTCGTCGTGGACAGGGCGGCAGTGGTCCGCGGCGCAAACTTTGACTTGATTAGGTTTGTGTCTAGAATAGCGCATCCCCTGTGCCAGGGGCGCCTGGAAACTTCCGGAGGAAGATAGTCAAATGAGCACGATAGAAGATAGAGTTCGTAAGATTGTGGTCGAACAGCTTGGGGTTAAAGAGGAGGAGGTGAGCCTCGAGTCCTCTTTCGTCGATGACCTCGGTGCCGATTCCCTCGACACCGTTGAGCTGGTGATGGCGCTGGAGGAGGAATTCGAGACCGAGATTCCTGATGAGGACGCCGAAAAGATCACGACCGTGCAACAGGCGGTCGACTATATCAAAGCGCACATCAGTTGATCCATCTGATTCCGTATTCTCGGGGCCACGTCAGGGTCGGGTTGTGCAGGCACTGACGCGGCCTTTCGGTTCTTTGCAAGGGTCTTCCAAGGGGTAGCGAGCGGATGGCTGGTAGACGGGTTGTGGTAACCGGTTTGGGCATCGTGTCGCCCGTCGGCCTCGATGTGCCCGCCGCTTGGGACAGCATCCTGGCCGGCCGGAGCGGGATCCAGCCGATTACCCATTTCGATTGCTCTGCGTTCAGCACCCGCTTTGGGGGTCCGATCTACGGGTTGGATGTCAACCAGTACATCTCCGCCAAGGACGCGCGCAAGATGGACCGGTTCATCCACTACGGGGTCGCCGCGGGTTCCCAGGCCATCGAGGATTCCGGGCTCGAGATCACTGACGAGAACCGTCGTCGAATCGGTGTTGCGGTGGGCTCCGGGATTGGCGGGATTTCGGGCATCGAGAGCAGTTACGAGGCCTTCCTGAAAGGTGGCCCAAGAAAGATCTCTCCGTTCTTTGTCCCGGCCAACATCATCAATATGGTCGCCGGAAATCTGTCGATCAAGTTCGGGCTCAAGGGACCGAACTACTCCATCGTCTCGGCCTGTGCCACCGGCACCCACAATATCGGTGAGGCGGCGCTCATCATTCGGCAAGGTTTGGCCGATGTGATGGTGGCTGGGGGCGCTGAGATGGCCACCTCACCCACGGGGCTGGGGGGGTTTGCTTCCGCGCGCGCGCTCTCCACCCGCAACGACGACCCCCAGCGGGCCAGTCGTCCCTGGGACCGAGACCGCGACGGCTTCGTACTGAGCGACGGTGCGGCCGTGGTGGTGTTGGAGGAGTACGAAATGGCGCGGCGGCGGGGTGCCGTCATCTACGCGGAGCTGGTCGGTTTCGGCATGAACTCCGATGCCTATCATATGACGGCGCCCTCGGAGAACGGTGAGGGGGCTGCCGACTGCATGCGCCTCGCCCTACAGGACGCGGGCCTCAACCCATCGGATATCGACTACGTGAATGCCCACGGCACCTCCACACCGCAAGGGGACTTTGCCGAGACCCTGGCGATGAAAGCGACCTTTGGCGAGCACGCCTACAGGGTAGCGATCAGTTCCACGAAGTCCATGACCGGTCATATGTTGGGTGCGGCGGGTGGCGCCGAGGCGATCTTCTGCATCCTCGCGCTGCGTGACCAGGTGGCCCCGCCCACGATCAACTACGAGACCCCAGACCCCGCGTGCGACCTCGATTACGTTCCTAACATCGCCCGTGGCATGCCCATGCGGATCGCCTTGAGCAATAGCTTCGGTTTTGGCGGCACCAACGGCACCCTGATCTTTAAGCGCCCAGACTGAGAGGCTGGGCAGCTTTCAGTCGCATCTCTCGTTTGGCGCCGGGAGATGACCCGGCGGTCCGGGGCACGGCGCTTGGGTATCCTTTCTGTGTGGTCGATAAGGCCCCCATGCGTGCCGCCGGGCTCCCTCAGGCCCCGCCGTGAAACTGCGGGTTCCGGTCATCCTACTGCTCCTTGGGCTCTCGGCGGTCGGGTACGAATACCATCGCTTTGCCGGCACACCGCTGAAGTTACCCGACGAGGGGCTGGTCTACACCTTATCCCCCGGTACCGGGCTTCGCGGGATCTCCCGGGAGCTCACAGCGCAGGGTCTAATCCCGTACCCGGCCTATTTTTGGCTCTTGGCGTACCTTGAGGGCAACCCGCGCGGACTTAAGGCTGGAGAGTACGCTATTTGCCCCGGCTCCACGCCCCGGGATCTCCTCCGCCAGCTCGAGGAGGGTCGCGTGATTCAGCATGCCCTGACCCTGGTGGAGGGTTGGACCTTCAGCAAGGTGATGGAGACCCTTCGTGCAGACGATCGCCTGGAGCAAGAACTGATCGGGTTATCGGATCCGGAGGTCATGGCCCGCCTCGGTTATCCTGGCGAGCACCCGGAGGGCCGCTTCTTCCCGGATACCTACCGGTTTCCCCGAGGGACTAGCGATCTGAGCTTCCTGCGGCGGGCTTACCAGGCCATGGTGCAGATGATCAACGAGGAGTGGCCGAAGAGGGCCCCTGGGCTGCCGTTGTCCCGGCCCTACGAGGCGCTGGTGCTGGCCTCGATCGTGGAGAAAGAAACCGCCGCTGCCCATGAGCGTGCCGAGATCGCCGGGGTATTCGTACGTCGGCTGAAGAAAGGGATGTTGCTACAGACGGACCCAACGGTGATCTACGGACTCGGGGAGGACTTCGACGGTAACCTCAGGCGCCAAGATCTCGAGCGCGACGGCCCGTACAACACCTACAGGCGGGCTGGACTCCCGCCCACCCCCATCGCGTTGCCCGGACGCGCCTCGATCCATGCCGCCCTTCATCCCTCCCCGGGTGATGCCCTGTTTTTCGTGGCCCGGGGGGATGGCAGCCATGAGTTTTCCGCCACGCTTGCCGAGCATAACGAGGCCGTGCGCCGCTATCAGATCAAGCACTAAGAGGGCAACCCGATGGCATCCGACCGAGGAAAATTCATCACGCTCGAAGGGATCGAAGGGGCCGGCAAGTCTACCCAGCTCTCATTTCTGGAGCGCTATCTGCGCGGAGCGGGGAAATCCGCGCTGGTTACCCGTGAGCCGGGAGGGACCCCGCTAGGAGAGGAGATCCGCAGGCTCCTGCTCGGTCATACCCACGGGGACATGGCGGATGCCACCGAGCTCCTGCTCATGTTCGCTGCCCGCGCCGAGCATCTCGAAAGCAAGATCCTTCCGGCCCTCGCCCGAGGCGTCTGGGTGCTCTGCGACCGCTTCACCGATGCGAGCTACGCCTATCAGGGCGGCGGCAGGGGAATCCCCAGGGTGCGCATCCGGCAGCTCGAGGAGTGGGTTCAGGGAGCCCTCAAGCCAGACCTCACGCTCCTGTTCGATCTGCCGGTAGCGATGGCGCAGGAGCGGGCGGGCCGGCGATCCGCAAGCGATCGCATCGAGCAGGAGGGCCGGCTATTCTTCGAGGCCGTGCGTGAGACCTATCTCCAGATCGCCACGGCAGAGCCCGGGCGCGTGCGCATCATCGACGCCACCGCGAGCACAGAGGTGGTAAGCGCGGCCGTCGAAGGCGCTCTTTGCCCCCTGCTCGAGGACACCGATCATGTCGATTAGCTCGCCCGCGACTCGCGAGCCGATCCTTCCCTGGCACCGGGCAGCCTGGCAACAGCTACAAGCGGCGCTCCGCCAGCGTCGCCTACCCCATGCCCTCCTCTTTTGCGGCATCCGAGGGCTTGGCAAGCGGCACCTTGCCGAGCAGTTTTCCCAGGCGCTGCTCTGTACCTCCCCGGGGCCGGAGGGACTGGCATGTGGTGAGTGCCGGAGCTGTCATCTCGTTCTGGCCGGCAGTCACCCCGACCGCGTGGTCCTCGGGCCCGACCCCGCCGGGAAGTCGGAGGAGATTCGGGTGGATGTCATCCGCGAGCTGATCGAGGACAGCTCGCTCACGGCCCACGCGGGGGGGTATCGGGTCACCCTCATCGACCCGGCGGACCACATGAACCTTTCAGCGGCCAATAGCCTGCTCAAGACCCTGGAGGAGCCGGTCGCCGACACCCTGCTGATCCTCATCACCGCGCAACCCATGCGCTTGCCCGCTACCCTGCGCAGTCGCTGCCAGCACCTGCTGCTCCATCCACCCGACGAGGGAAGCGCGGTGCCCTGGCTGCAGCAGCAGGGGCTGGGGGTCGCAGAGGCGCTCCTCGTACTGCGTCTAGCGGGTGGCGCCCCCCTGGCGGGGCTGGCGCTGGCGCAGGGGGAGCACCTGAGCCAGCGGGAAGATGCCTTCAAGGGGTTCCTCGGCGCCCGCTCCCGGTCTGCGGATCTGGTGAGGATCGCGGAGGCTTGGGCCAAGCTCGATGCAGGCTTATTATTGTCGTGGCTGGCCAGTTGGTTGCACGATCTCGCCGTCCTCCAGGTCGGGGACGGCGAGGCGCGGCTGACGAACCCGGACAAAGGCGCGCAGTTGTCCCCCTTAAGCCGGGAGATCCATCCCACTGAGCTCCAGAGAATCCTGGGTCTCGTGCTACGCCTGCTCCGGCTCAAGGATACCTCGGCGAACTGGCAAATGGCGCTCGAAGCCCTTCTCATTGACTGGGCCGTCGCGGGTCAACACTGACAGGAACAACGATTATGGGCGATGTGGAAGATTCTCCTGGCCTGCGTCAGAGCATGCTCAATCTCACGATCAAGACGACCAGCGCCCTTTACGCCTCCTTTATGCCATTTCTCAAGAACGGGGGGCTCTTCATCCCCACCAACAAGCGTTACGAACTGGGAGACGAGGTGTTTGTCCTGTTGACCTTGCTCGAGGAGCCCGAGCGCATTCCCATCGCCGGTCGTGTGGTATGGATTACCCCCCAGGGGGCCGAGGGTAATCGGGCAGTTGGGGTTGGAGTCCAGTTCAGCGACCAAGACGAAGACCGCACCCGTCGCAAAATCGAGGATCATCTGGTCGGAGTGCTGGGGTCCGATCGACCCACCCACACCCTGTGATCGGCAGCCGCCGGTCTTCCCTTCTGGCCCTTTGCTTCTCCGCTGAGCCCGCCGTGAGCGGTCGTAGCCTCCACCCCGGTTCTCGACCATGCTGATCGATTCCCACTGTCACCTCGACCGGGTCAGCCTCAAGCCCTACGGCGGGGATTTCGGCCTTTTCATGGCGGAGACCCGGGGGAGCGGTGTTGAGCACCTGCTGTGTGTGGCCATCGACCTCAAACGCTATGGGGCGATGCGGGACCTTGTGGCCCCCTATCCCCAGGTGTCGATCTCCGTAGGCGTGCATCCTAACGAACGCAAAGGACCAGAACCCGATGTGGCTGAGCTGGTGGAGCTGGCGGCGGACCCACGTAACGTCGCCATCGGCGAGACCGGGCTCGACTACTATCGTTCGGAGGGCGACCTTGGGTGGCAGCGTGAGCGGTTCCGGCGCCATATCGCCGCGGCCCGCGCCTGTGGCAAGCCACTGATTGTCCACAGCCGTGATGCGCGGGAGGATACCCTCGAGATTCTGCGGGAGGAGGAGGCCCGCGACGTGGGGGGCGTCTTGCACTGCTTCACTGAGTCCTGGGAGATGGCCCGGGCCGCTCTGGAGATTGGGTTCTATATCTCGTTCTCCGGCATCGTCACCTTCGAGAATGTCGAGGATCTGCGTGAGGTCGCCAAGAAAGTACCCCTGCAACGGCTACTGATCGAAACCGATTGCCCCTACCTCACCCCCACCCCCTACCGCGGGCGACCCAACGAGCCACGGTACGTCGCGCGCGTCGCCGAAGTGATCGCGGAGCTTCGCAACCTGGCCCTGGAGGAGGTTGCGGCGGCTACCCGGGAGAATTTTTTCCGGCTATTCACCAACGCGAAACGAGCGGCAGAGGATTAGCCCGCCTTGTCGTTCTTTCCGTTGCTCCGCCGCGGTTCTCCGCAGGGGGACAGATAACCGCTGCGACTCGGGTCCTCGCTCAAGGCAGTACGCAGACCAGCGGTTAGGGTTCGTAGCACCTTGATGCGGGCGAAAGGCTTGTCGTCGCCTTCAACCAGGGTCCATTCCGCCGATTCGGTGCTGGTACGCACTACCATTTCGTTCACTGCGGGCCGATAGAGTGGCCATTTCTCCCGGTTCCGCCAGTCCTCATCGGTGATCTTGTAACGCTTGTAGGGGGTTTCCTCGCGTGCCTTGAAGCGTCGTAGCTGCTCCTCCTCGCTGATCTGCAGCCAAAACTTAAATAGGATGACCCCGTTCTCGACCAATTGCTCCTCGAACTGATTGATCTCCGCGTAGGCGCGGCGCCACTCTGTCGGCGCGGCAAACCCCTCCACCCGCTCGACCAGCACCCGCCCGTACCAGGAACGGTCGAAGAGGGTCATGCGCCCAGCGCGCGGGATGTGTCTCCAGAAGCGCCAGAGATAATGGTGGGCCTTCTCTTCGTCCGTGGGGGCCGCAATCGAGAGGGTGCGGTAAAGCCGGGCATCCACGGCGCTGGTGATCCGGCGAATGGCTCCCCCCTTACCACCCGCGTCCACCCCCTCGAACACCAGGACACTGGAGCGTTTTTTGCTGTGCGCCTGCCAGGCCAAAGCATTGAGCTCTCCCTGGAGGTGCCGGAGCTCCTTATCGTAGAGACTCGGTGAGAGCTTCTGCCCAAGCTCGAGATGATCGAGGAGGGTGATCTGGGCGGAGGGCTCGGGGGGAAGGCTCGGCTCGTCAGCGGGCTCTGGCCTCTGTGGCGCCGACGCCTGGCGCAGTCGGCTGCTGATGGCGCTGAGCAGGGTCTTTCCGATGGTGAGGTCACGGTACAGGGGGTCATTCGCCTCGATGAGGTACCAGGGAGCGATGCCCCGATCGGTGTGGCGGATGATGCGCTCTGCCACCCGCTCGAACTGCAGGTAGTGCTCGGCGAACTTCGACTGCGAGGGGGTGGTCTTCCAACGACTACGGTCATCGCGGGCAAGCTGGCGAAGGCGGCGTTTTTGTTCCTTTTCCGTCAGATGGCACCAGAACTTGACGATCAGCACACCGTCCTGGGTGAGCATCTGCTCGAAGTCGACAATCCGATTGAGCTCCGCATCGAGCTCTGCATCGTTGCAGAGACCCTGGAAGCGGTACTCCACGGGCGCCAGGTACCAGCCCCCGAACAGGATCGACATTTCCCCCCGGGAGGGCAGTGCCCGCCAGAATCGCCAATAGCGCGGGCGCTCCCGCTCCTCATCGGTTTCGTCCCAAAAGGCGTAGGTCTGGATACCGCGGGTGTCTGTCCATTCGGTCAAGCGGTTGACCACCTCGCCCTTGCCGGCGCCATCCACCCCGGAGATGATCACCACAACCGGGATCCCTGCCTGCTGTATCTGGCGCTGGGCCTCGAGCAGCTCGGTACGTAGCCCCTCCTCCTGCTCGCGGAAGACCGCTTTGCTCACGCTACGGCCAAGTTTGGTGGCTTCGAACATAACGACCTCCGGCGATCTAGTGGCCAAGGAACCGCAATTGGCGCCATTTGGCCCTTGGCTGCGCCCTGCTACGCAAGGCTGCGCAGGGCGAACGGCGCTTCACCCATTCGGTGTCGGCACCGTTCGCTCCAAGTAGGCCGCAGAGCGGCCGCAGCGAGGGGCCCGCAACCGCTGAATATCGGTTAAGCCTTCAGCGGAGCGAGGCTTCCGTTGTTGTCGCAGTGGCACCAAACGCCGAAGCGGCATCGGCACCACGCCCCGAAAGCGCATCACACCCCATCCGGTGGGGGGTCCCAGGCCATCGCCCCCGGTGTGCATAGCGGCTCGCGGCTGCAGAGTCCCAGCGCCGGGTGATAGGGTCTCAAGGAGCCTCCTCCCGCCAGCGGCTAGGCACCAAACGCCGCTGACCTTCGCGATCCATCGCCACATAAGCCAGGGTGGCCGTGGCCACCCGGTGCACGGTGCCTGGGTCCTGCTCCCGTTGCGAGTAGGCCTCCACCTCGACGGTGATGGAGGTTCGACCGATCCTTAGCAGCCGCGAATACAAGGTGACCAGGTCACCCACCAGGACCGGCTGAACGAAGCGAAAGGCATTGATGGCGACGGTCGCTACACGCCCCTCGGCTACTTGAACCGCCACCACGCTCCCGGCGATGTCCACCTGGGACATGAGCCAGCCGCCGAAGACGTCGCCAAAGGCATTGGCATCGGCTGGCATGGCGAGCAGGCGTACCGCAAGCTGCCACTCGCGAGGACTGCAGGGCTCGAGTGTGGGTGTAGTCATTTATGATCCTGATATAACGCTTCGAGCTCGGCAGCATAGGTTTCCAGGATACGCGCGCGCCGCAGCTTCATCGTCGCGGTCATCATGCCGCTCTCGATACTCCAGGGTAGTTCTATCACCCTGACCCTATGGATTTTAGCGTGACCGGGGAAGCTGTGCAGGCATTGCGCGAGGCGTCCCAGCAGTATCCGCTGCAAGCACGCGCCCGCGCGATCCCGAGCAAGCTCCCCACTCAAGTCTGCGTGCATCGCCGAGAGCCGAGCGTAGTGCTCCGGGTCAAGGGTTACCAGGGCCGCCAGGAAGGGTCTACCTTCGCCGATGACCATCACCTGGCTGAACAGACCATCGAGTGCGATCGCTGTCTCCAGATCGGCCGGGGTCACCTTCTCGCCCGTGGACAGTACGATGACCTCCTTGATACGCCCGGTGAGGAACAGGCGCCCATCCTGCAGCCGCGCCTGATCACCGGTATGCAACCAGCCCTCGCCATCGATGGCCTCCGCCGTGGCGGCGGGGAGACCCCAGTAGCCAAGCATCACGCTGGGGGCGCGCACCAGGAGCTCATCGGAGGTGCCGATACGCACCTCAACACCCGGCAGTGGCCGGCCGATGCTTGCGGGCAGGTTGTCCTGGGGGGTATTCGCACTGACCACGGGGCTGGCCTCGGTCAGCCCGTAACCCTGGAGGATAGGAACCCCGAGACCCAGGAATGTTCCGGCGATGGTCGGGGAAAGCGGGGCACCCCCGGATACCGCGATCCGCAAGCGGCCGCCGAAACGCTCCCGGACCTTGCGCGCCACCAAGCGGTCCAACAGCGGCCAAAGGAGCAGGCGCCAGTCCCAACCGGCGCGGCTCTGCTCATGGGCGAAGCGGAGCTTGCCGATCCTCAGGGCAAGCCGAAACAGCGCACGCAGAGGGGCCGATTCGGTGGCCAGTTTGTCCTCGATGCGGGCGTAGACGCGCTCGAAGATACGTGGCACCGAGACCAATACCGTCGGGCGGCGATCGAGGAGGTCGGCGGGAAGCTCCGGTATCGAGCGGGCAAAGGCGACACTAGCACCCACGACCAGGGGCAGATAAAAACCGCAGGTGCGTTCGAGGGTGTGCGACAGGGGCAGGAAGGAAAGAAACCGGTCGTCGCGGGAAATCTCGACGCATTCCAGCATGGCGCCGATGTCCCAGAGAAGATTGCGGTGACTCAGCATGACCCCTTTCGGCCGCCCTGTGGTGCCGGAGGTGTAAACGATGGTGGCCAATGCGTCCGAGTCGATCGGCAGTGCCGCATAGGTCGGGGCCTCTTGTGGCAACCAGAGCGCGACCGGCAGGGGCCCGAGGTCCCGGGCTTCCGGGTGCAAACCCGTCGCGCCCGGTTGTAGGGTGAGGATGCGCTGCAGGTGGGAGAGGGTTTGCGCGATCGGCTCAAGGGCGCGCCATTGTGCTTCGCCTTCCACCAGCAGCAGCTTGGTACCGGAGTCCTCCAGGAGATAACCGATGTTCTCCGCCCGATCGTTGGGAAAGAGCGGGACCGTGACTAAGCCGAGTCCCTGGGCCGCTAGGTCGAACAACGCCCATTCCCGGCGGTTGCCCATCATCAGCGCGACGCGATCGCCGGGTTCGAGGCCCTCGCGGCGTAACGCCTCCTGCCAGCGACCGGCCTCGGCGGCGAATGCTCGCCAGGTGGTCTCCTCCCACACCCCGTTGGCGCGGTCATAGTTCAGATACGCAATTGCCTCGGGGCAGCGACGCACCCGCTCGGCCAGCACGCCGCCCAGGGTGTCGGCCTGATCCAGTCGAATAATGTCTTTGTTGTGAGGGGCCAAGGCGCTGCTCGAATTTTTTCGCGGGATCAGTGTGAGCCAAGATTCTAACCGAGCGTCGTGGGGGGGAGGGCTCCCGGCGAGCGATAATTTCAAGCCGATCGCGCGAACTCGGAAACGACCTCGCGGGCGATCTCCAAAGCACGCTCGCACTGCTCGGCGGTGTTGTAGTAGTGGGGAGAAAAGCGGATGCCACCGCCGCGCAGGGCGCAAACCACTCCGCGGGCCAGAAGGGCGCGGTGGACGGGCTCCTGGGGGCCGTTGCCCACCCGAAAGGTGACGATGCCCGCCCGCCGGGACGGTTCGCGCGGTGACAGGAGCAAGAATCCCTGATCATCGATCAGCTCGATCAGCCGCGAGGTCGTCGCGAGAATCGTGCGCTCGATGGTGGCCACCCCCAGCTCCTCGATTAGCGAGAGGCTCGCCTCGAGCCCATGGATGCCGAGCAGGTTGGGACTGCCGCACTCGAAGCGTCGCGCGCTCCGCGCCGGGGTCCAGTCGAGACGATCATAATCGCCGGCCCGCTCCAGCATGTGCCAGCCAAATTGGCGCAGGGCGAGGCGGTCCCGGGCCTCCGGGTGGGAGTAAAAGAGGGCCACCCCCTCGGGTCCGAGCATCCACTTGTGACCGTCGGCGGCCACGAAATCCGCTTGGCAGGCTTCCACGTCGAAGGCAACCGCCCCCAGGCTTTGGATGGCGTCCACGCAGAAGAGGATGTGGTTGCGCCGGCAAAACTGGCCGATCCGCTCCAGATCGAGGCGCAAGCCCCTGGCATACTGAACCGAGCTCACCGAGATCAGACGGGTGCTGCGGTCGCACAGGGCGCAAAGGTCCTGCTCCGGCGTCTGGGTCCGCTCGAGGTCTAGCAGGCGCAGCTCCACACCGGCGGGGGCGAGCGACTCCCAGGGTACCCGGTTGGAAGGAAATTCCTGGGCAATGCTCACCAGGTTATCGCCGGGCCGCCAATCGAGGCCGTGGGCCACTAGGGAGAGGGCCTCGGAAGTATTCTTGGCGAGCGCCACATCATCCGCCGAGGGCGCATGGATCAGTCGGGCGAGCCGCTGCTTGAGCCGCTGCTCGGTGACGAGCCAGGTGCTGTAATTGGCCGCCCCAGGTTGGGCATTCTGCTCGGCGAAGGCCTGCACGGCGGCCACCGTGCGTCGCGGCCAGGGGGCCACCCCGGCATGGTTGAGGTAGATGAGGTCGGGGGCGATCGCGAATTCCATGGTTGCGTGTCGGCGGCTAGAATGATCCCGATTAGTTTAACCCGAAGCGAAACCAGGCCCTGCATTGGAAGAGGAGC
>JAEHCY010000401.1 GCA_016880695.1 Chromatiaceae bacterium
AATGGAGGACGCGACCTTCAACAAGGCCCAGGTGGAGGATCTGCTGAAAAGGCGCAAGGAACCACCGCAGCAACCGGAGAAGCCACAGGGCCAGTCCTCGCCGTCCAGCTCATCGGACCAACAGGGTAAGCAGGCACAAAGCCAACCGGACCCGTCTCAGGAGCGTCAGCCCAACCAGCCGGACCAGGCGGGGAGCGAGGACAACCAGCCCCAGTCAACGGGCTCCCAGGGGACCGATGCCCAAGAGCCCCGGTCGGCCCAGAACCCGTCCGGTGGGCCTGGTAAGCCCCAGCAGAGCGACGGCCAACCGGAAGCCAGTCAGCCGCCGGCACAGAGTGCGCAGTCGGCGGGCAACGCGGGCGCAGAGCGGGAGGATCAGAACGGGAGCGCCGCCGACCCCCAAGGGACATCCCAGACCACCGATCAGGATCGCGGCGCGGAGAATTCCGCCGCCCGGCAGCAGGTCAAGACAGAGCCGCGGCCCGCTGACGATCCTGCAGAAGAGCCAACCGATGACAATTCGCCCCCAGGGGAGACGGGCAAAGGCCAGTCGCTGGCGGAGGCCGAGCCCCTCGATACCGAGCAACGCCAGGCCATCGACCAGTGGCTACGCCGCATCCCCGACGACCCCGGGGGACTGCTGCGGCGTAAGTTCCTCTACCAGTACCGGGAACGGAGCCCGCAGGCCAATGCCGGCAGCGAGAAACCCTGGTAGCCTGGCCGATAAGCCGAGAAAGCCGCGGTTGGTACCGCCGGGTCCTTCGATACGCCTTGCTGCGCAGGGTGACGCGGGAAGAACGGAGATTCAGCCGCTCGATCAATTTCCGTTCGTTCCGAGTAGCCGCATCGGGGCGTATCGAAGGATTGTCCCGCGGTGGCCCCGTAGCCGCCCTATCGAGGCCGGCCCGGAGCCTGGTCGAAGGGGGCATGCAACCCCCAACCGCCAAGCCTACGATTAGGCTTTCGCCCACAAGGTTCGCCAATACCGAAGAGTTGCCCCGCCATGCAGTCGCAACCCACACCGCACTTGCCCGCAATCGACGGGGGCCCCGGCGCTTTGGTCGTCCTCCTTCTGCTCTTGGTCCTGACCCTTCCCGGACCCCTCTGGGCCGAAGCCCGCGCCTCCCTCGACCGCAACCAGATCTACCAGGGTGATATCACCACCCTGTCCGTCGAGGTCGATGGCATCGGCGCCGCGCAGCCCGATCTCTCGCCCCTGAACCACGACTTCGAGGTCCTCGGCACCAGCAGCAGCACCCAGATCAGCATCGTCAACGGCCGCCGCAGCGACACCCTCCGCTGGCAGATCACGCTGAGACCCCGGCGCATCGGCGAGCTCCAGGTTCCCCCGCTCAGCATCGGCGCCGAGCGCACCCGTCCCCTGACCCTCAGCGTGGCCGATGCCACCAGCATCCCCCAGCGTGACGATCAGGTGTTCGTCGAGCTGCAGGCGGACCTGCCCAGCGGCGCGGCCTACGTGCAGCAGCAGGTGCCCCTGACGGTGCGTCTGTACAGCGCCGCGCCCCTGCGCCAGGGCAACCTGAGCGATCCCCAGGCGGAGCACGCGGTCATCGAGCGGCTCGGCGAGGACAAGCGCTACACCGCTGACTGGGGCGGTAAACGCTACCAGGTGCTTGAGCGCCGCTTCGCCCTCTCCCCCGAGCAGAGCGGGCCCCTGCACATCCCCCCGGTGGTGTTCAAGGGCAGCCTGCCTGCGGAGGGTGGCGGCCGCTCCTCCCGGCAACCCTCCCCCTTCGAGCGCTTTCGCAACGACCCCTTCTTCGACCGCTTCTTCGACGGCTCGGCGTTCGACCGATTTCTGCAGGACGATCCCTTTGCCGCCTTCGAGCCCGGCCGGCCGGTCACGGTGCGCAGCCAGGGTCTGGACATCGAGGTGAAGCCCAAGCCCGCCGCCGCGGGCGGCCAATGGCTGCCCGCCGAGGACCTGGTGATGGAGGACTCCTGGGCCGGTCGCGCGCCCGAGCTGCGGGTCGGCGAGCCGGTCACCCGCACCCTCACCCTGCGCGCGCGGGGGCTCTCGGGCTCCCAGATCCCACAGGTCGCGCTGGGGGCCGGTGAGGCGGTGCGGGTCTACCCCGAGGCGCCCCGCAGCGAGACCCGCACCGAC
>JAEHCY010000402.1 GCA_016880695.1 Chromatiaceae bacterium
GCTGGGCTCGCTGCTATGCAACCGCCTGCTCAAGGGCCAGGTGCACGCCACCTATGCGCCCCTGGGGGCACTGGGGATCACCCTGTTCGCCGTGGATCTCTATTTCGCCAGCCAGCACTTCACACCGGGGGGCAATGAGCTGTTCGGGGTGGTGGAGTACCTGCGCCTGCCGGCGGGCTGGCGGGTGCTCGCGGATCTGGTGGCCGTGGCGGTTTCAGGGGGGCTTTTCATCGTACCCCTGTACGCGATGGTGCAGCAGCGCAGCGAGCCGAGCCGCCGGGCGCGCAATATCGCCGCCAACAACGTGGTCAACGCCCTATTCATGGTGGTGGGCGCCGCCCTCAGCGCGGTCCTGCTGGAGTACGGCGCCTCGGTGCCCGAGTTGTTCCTGCTGCTCGGCCTGCTCAACGCCGTGGTGGTGGTGTACGTGAGTCGACTGCTACCCGGGGCGCTGGTGAAGGCATTCATCGCCTGGTTACTCGATGCGGTCTATCGGGTGGACGTGCAGGGGCTCAAGCACCTCCAGGAGGCGGGCGATCGGGTCCTGATCGTCTCCAACCACCTCTCGTTCCTCGATGCCGCCCTCATCGCCGCCTATGTGCCCGACGAACTGACCTTCGCGATCGATACCCACATCGCCCAGCATCGCCTGATTCGCTTCTTTCTCGGACTCGCCAAGACCTTTCCCATGGACCCCACCAACCCGCTGGCAATTCGCGGCGTGGTGGCCGCGATCAAACGCGGGGAGAAGGTGGTGATCTTCCCCGAGGGACGCATCACCGTCACCGGGACGCTGATGAAGGTTTACGAGGGGCCTGGCCTGATCGCCGACAAGGCCGGGGCAAAGCTACTGCCGGTGCGCCTGGAGGGGGCTCAGTACACCCCCTTCTCGCGTCTGAAGGGAAAGGTGCGGCTGCGCTGGTTCCCGAAGCTCTCGGTGCGGTTCCTCGAGCCCCGTACCTTCGACGTCCCCGACGAGATTCAGGGTCGCGCGCGCCGGGCATACGTCGGCAACCACCTCTACGACCTGATGACGGAGATGATGTTCGAGAGCAGCGACACCCGCCGCACGCTGTTTCAGTCGCTGCTCGATATCCGCCGCACCCACGGGTCGGGCCACCTCATCCTGGAGGATGTGGAGCGCCAGCCGATCTCCTACCGGCGCCTGATCATGGGCAGCTTCCTGCTGGGAAGGCGCCTGGAGAAAGGATCGGCACCCGGGGACAACCTGGGCATACTCTTACCCAACGTGATCGGCACAACCGTCGCCTTCTTCGGCCTGCACGCCTTCGGGCGGGTACCGGCAATGCTCAACTTCTCCACCGGCGTGGCCAACCTGGTGGCCGCCTGCCGCACCGCCGGGGTACGCAGCGTCTTCACCTCACGGCGCTTCGTGGAAACCGCCCGCCTCGACGGGATGGTCCAGGGGCTCGAAGAAGCGGGCGTGCGGGTGGGGTACCTGGAGGACGTGCGCAAGCGTATCTCACTGCTCGATCGGTTGCTGGGCCTGGCCGCCGGGGCCTTTCCCCAGATCCTCTACCGCCTGACCTGCCGCCGGCGCGATCCGGAGCAGCCAGCGGTGGTGCTCTTCACCTCCGGCACCGAGGGTACCCCCAAGGGCGTGGTGCTGAGCCACCGCAACATCCAGGCGAATCGCTACCAGGTGGCCGCCCGTATCGACTTCGGTCCCAGCGACATCGTCTTCAACGCCCTGCCCCTGTTCCATTCCTTTGGCCTGAGCACCGCCACCCTGCTGCCGATCCTCTTCGGGATGCGGGTGTTCCTCTACCCCTCCCCGCTGCACTATCGCATCGTCCCCGAAATGGTATACGGGACCAACGCCACCATCCTGTTCGGCACCGATACCTTTCTCGCCGGCTATGCGCGCTTCGCCCATCCCTACGACTTCTACAGCGTGCGATTCGTCTGCAGCGGCGCCGAGAAGCTCAAGGAGGAGACGCGCCGCCTCTACAGCGAGCGTTTCGGCGTACGCATCTTCGAGGGCTATGGGGCCACCGAGACCGCTCCAGTGCTGGCGATGAACTCGCCCATGCAGAACCGCGCCGCGACCGTGGGTCGGCTCATGCCGGGCATCGCCTGGCGGCTCGATGCCGTACCGGGTATCGAGACCGGGGGCCGGCTGCTGGTAAGCGGGCCTAACGTCATGGCCGGCTACCTGCGCGCGGACGCGCCGGGGGTACTGCAACCGCCCGCCGATGGCTGGTACAACACCGGGGATGTGGTAAGCATCGATGCCGAGGGCTTCGTCACCATCCAGGGACGCATGAAGCGTTTCGCCAAGATCGGCGGGGAGATGGTGTCGCTTGCCGCGGTGGAAGCCACCCTGGCCAAGCTGTGGCCCGAACAGGCCCATGCCGTAGTCAGCCTGCCCGACCCGAAGAAGGGCGAGCAGCTTGTGCTGGTCACCGAGAACGCCCAGGCCACGCGCGAGGAGTTGATCGGGTTTGCCCACCAGGTAGGGATGGCCGACATCGCAATCCCCAAGCTCATCGTCCGGGTAGAGCAATTGCCGGTGCTCGGCACCGGTAAGGTGGACCTGGTGGCGATCAAGGGGCTCGCGGAGCAGGCAA
>JAEHCY010000403.1 GCA_016880695.1 Chromatiaceae bacterium
CGGGTGCTGCAGGTGGGCAAGGAGGCGGTGAACATCCAGCACATCGAACCGGTGGGTCATTACGCGGTGTGCCTGCACTTCGATGACGAGCACAACACCGGCATCTACTCCTGGGACTACCTCTACCAGCTCGGTGTGAATCATCAGAGAAACTGGACCGAGTACCTTGAGGAGCTGAAACGCGCCGGCCACCGGCGCCATGAGCCCTCCGCCTGATCAGCGTGGCGGCGGAGTCGAGCTCACCCCTCACCCACCACCACCCCAAGACCCAGCCATTGATCCAGCAGGGCGTGGAGCGGCTCCACGCCCTGTACCTTGAGGGAAGAGAACAACTGAACACTGGCCTGGGCCCCCCGCTCGCCCAGCGCCCGTTCGACCTCTAACAGCCGACTCTGCGCCGACCCGCGGCTGAGCTTGTCCGCCTTGGTGAGAAGCACATGGGTCGGCAGGCCCTGGTGGGCATTCCAGTCAAGCATGTGGCGGTCCAATTCGGTGAGCGGGTGGCGAATATCCATCAGCAGCACCAGTCCCCGCAGGCAGCGGCGCCGTCTCAGGTAATCCGCCAGGGCATCCTGCCAGCGCTCCTTGATTGCGGTGGCCACCTTCGCGTAGCCGTAGCCCGGCAGATCCACCAGGCGCCGTTCCGCATCGAGCTGGAAGAAGTTGATGGTCTGGGTCCGACCGGGCGTCTTGCTGGTGCGGGCAAGCGCGCGCTGGCCGCACAGCGTATTGAGCGCCCTCGACTTGCACACGTTCGAGCGGCCGGCAAAGGCCACCTCGAAGCCCTCATCGGGCGGCGCCTGGGACAAACGCGCCGCCCCCATGAGAAAGGCCGCTCGGTAGTAGAAGGGATTCACGCCTGGCATCAAGTTGTCCTTGATTGTTCTGTTGCGGGTTGCATGTCTCCCGATTTGGCCGCTCTGCGACCTGCTCTGGGCGAACGGCGCCTAACTGAACAGCGAACATACCGCGCAGCCCAAGTGGGCGCAAAGCGCGCCGCGGCGTCTCAAAGTCTGTCTTGAGGATGCGGAGTGGTTGCGGTCAGCCGATTCTAGGCTTATCGAGGCGAGGATCAGGCTGGCGGTTCGCGCCTCCAGGTACCGCTCTTGCCGCCGGATTTCTCCAGCAGCCGCACCCCCTCGATGGTCATGCCCCGATCCACCGCCTTGCACATGTCGTAGAGGGTCAAGAGCCCAATCTCCACCGCGCACAGGGCCTCCATCTCGACCCCGGTGCGACCCTGGGTCTCGGCTCGCACCTGGCAGTAGACGGCGTTAGTCTCCCGCTCAGGGATGAAATCGACCACCACCCGCGTCAGCGGCAGGGGGTGGCACAGGGGGATCAGCTCAGCGGTGCGCTTCGCGGCCTGGATGGCGGCGACCCGGGCAATCCCGAGCACGTCCCCCTTGGCGTGACCGCCAGCGAGGATCCGCTCCAAGGTCGCGGCCTGCATGCGAATGCGCCCCTCGGCCAGGGCAACGCGGTGGGTCTCCGCCTTGCCGCCCACGTCCACCATATGGGCTTCGCCCGCGGCGTTGAAATGGGTCAGCTCAGTCATCGGGGTGATCGCCTGGCGCGGAGGCGGCCTTCTTTTGCTCAGGAGACCGCAACCCGCGCGCCCTGGGCGGGGAGCGCGGCAAGGGTTCGCAGTTCGACCGCCAGGCTGGCCAGATCGGCCAGCACATAGGTGGCCGGCGCCCCTGCAACCCCCCCGACCGTGCCGGGATTGACCAGCAGGGTGGTGGTCCCCTTGAGATTGGGTAGCCGCATTACCTCGGGCTTGTGGGTATGCCCACAGCAGACCAGGTCCCAATCGCCAGTAGCCGCCATGGCTCGGGCGTAGTGGGGGTAGTGCACCAGAAACAGGCGCCGCCCGCCTAGCTCCAATGCGGCGTCCATGCCGTGATAGTGGAGGCACCGCGCCGGTCGCGCCGCCAGTCGCCCGAGGGTGAAGAGGTCTCCGGTGTTGTTGCCGTGGATCACATGCACCGGCAAGGCATACTGCTCCAGGCAATGGAGCGTGCTCGGCGCCACCACGTCCCCGCAGTGCACCACCGCCTCGGCCCCCGCGGCCTTTGCCTCGGCTACCGCTGCATCGAGCAGGTTGATGTGGTCGTGGCTGTCGGAGAGGATGCAGATCTTCATGTGAAGAGCCGTGTGGGATCGGCGGCGTCGGCCGGGATAACAACGCCCCGCGCGCTTAGAAGTTTGGCTTCTCGGGGGCCTCTTGGTAGAGCCGAACGCTGGCGAGGATCTCTTGCTTGGCCTCGTCGACGCCGCCCCAGCCCTCGACCCGGACCCATTTGCCTTCGTCGAGGTCCTTGTAATGCTCAAAGAAGTGGGCAATGCGCTCGAGCAGGTCGGGCGGCAGGTCGCGGTAGCTGTCGATACTGCGATAACTCTTGCACAGCTTGTCGATGGGGAGCGCCAGCACCTTGGCATCGTCGCCCGACTCATCGGTCATCTTCAACACCCCTACCGGCCGGCAGCGGATCACCGAACCGGGGATCAGCGGGGCGGGGGTGAGCACCAGGACGTCCACCGGATCGCCGTCCAAGGACAGGGTATGGGGCACGTAGCCGTAGTTGCAGGGATAACGCATGGCCGAGGACATGAAGCGGTCCACGAACATGGCACCGGTCTCCTTATCCATCTCGTACTTGACCGGCTCCGAATGGGCTGGGATCTCGATGATGACGTTGACCTCGTTGGGTACGTCGCGACCCGTGGCGACCCGATGCAGATCCATGATACTGGCTACCTCGAAAGCTCAATGGCGCTCGGCGCGAGCCCCTCGGCCGAGCTGCGGATAAACAACCGCGGACGGGTATGTCGACTATGTCCACCGACGCGGTTGACCAGGTTAACCGCATCGCCGCCGCGTACCTGGTCGGGCCAAGCCGAATCACAGCCCGCAACCGATTCGGGCGTGGGCGAAGGGGCATCCCTGCCCCAGGGGTCCGCTTAGAGCAGCGGCACGATGAGCAGGGCGACGATGTTGATGATCTTGATCAGCGGGTTAACCGCGGGACCGGCGGTGTCCTTGTAGGGATCGCCGACAGTGTCACCGGTGACGGCGGCCTTGTGGGCGTCGGAGCCCTTGCCACCGAGATTACCGTCCTCGATGTACTTCTTGGCGTTGTCCCAGGCGCCACCGCCGGTGGTCATGGAGATGGCCACGAAGAGACCGGTAACGATGGTACCGATCAGCACACCGCCCAGGGCCTTGGGTCCGAGCACCAATCCGACGACGATGGGTACCAGGATCGGCAGCAGGGAGGGCAGCATCATCTCCTTGATCGCGGCGCGAGTCAGCATGTCCACCGCCCTGGAGTAGTCGGGCTTCTGGGTGTGCTGCATGATGCCGGGCATCTCGCGAAACTGGCGACGCACCTCGTTGACGATGCCACCGGCCGCACGACCCACCGCCTCCATGGCCATGGCGCCGAAGAGATAGGGCACCAGACCGCCGATGAAGAGCCCGATGATGACCATGTGGTCAGAGAGCGAGAACACCAATTGCCGCCCCCCCGCCTCCAGGCTGTGGGTGTAGTCGGCAAATAGCACCAGGGCGGCCAGGCCGGCCGAGCCGATGGC
>JAEHCY010000404.1 GCA_016880695.1 Chromatiaceae bacterium
CGCGCTCACCGAAGGAGATCCTGGGTCACAGGTGCCGCCGCGTCCCGACCCGACGGAGCGCTAACGACCGGCAACCGGTCGTGCCGAATACCGAGGCTACGCTCCGGCCCCTGGGCAACGGGCGGGTTGGAAGGATCGAACGGCGCCCGGGCCCGGGTGGGCAACGCAACCGCGTGGGTCGCTTTGCGGTTGCCCCGGGCGACCAGCATCGCCCGGGGAGATCTCACAGGAGGTGAAAGACGCCTACTAACCCGCGGCACCCCGATGCGTGTGGCGTGGGGGGCCGCATGCGGGTTGATTAGGCCATGTACTTGCCGCTGCGGAGCATCTGCGCCTCCATGATCTCCTGCTCGCGGGCACCGGAGACCACGATGTCTGGCTCAGGCACGAAATCCAGATCCGGGTTGAACCGCTCGTAGGGCACGGAATTGAGGATGACCTTCATCGCATTGATCCGCGCCCGGTACTTGTTGTTCGAGCGGATGATGGTCCAGGGGGCATAGGGGGTGTGGCTGCGACGCAGCATCTCATACTTCTGGCGCGTGAACTCGTCCCAGCGATCCTGCGCCTGAACGTCGATCTCCGAGAGCTTCCACTGACGCAGCGGGTCGGTCTTGCGCCGATCGAATCGGCGCGCCTGCTCGTCCTTGGTGACGCTGAAATAGAGCTTGACCAGGATCGTCCCCTGCCGCACCAGGTCCTTCTCGAAACCCACCACGCCGTGCATGAAGTTCTGATACTCCTCCGGCGTGCAGAACCCGAACACCTGCTCGACCATGGCACGGTTGTACCAACTGCGGTCGAACAGCACCACCTCGCCGCCGTGGGGGAACTGCTGCACGTACTTCTGGAAGAACCACTGGGTGCGCTGCTCGACCGTGGGCTTGCCCAAGGCGACGATGCGGTAGTGCTTTTCGTTCATGTAGCGGGCAACACGGCGAATGGTGCCACCCTTGCCGGCGGCATCGCGCCCCTCGAAGAGGATGATCATGCGGCGATTGTGCTCTTCGAGGTATTTCTGCATGCGGATCAGCTCGGCCTGGAAGGGCTTGAGGCTCTTCTCCTCACGCCGCCGCAGAACCGCGGCCCGGGTCTCGCTCTTATACTGCGCCAGCGCGTGGCGCATACTGCCGAAATCATCGAGAAGCTTCTTCAACGCCACCTTCTGCCCATGGATGAGAACGTGCTCGGGATTCTCCACTGCTTCCTCCGTTTTGCGATCCGCCATCTGAAATCTCCGCCACAATTTCACAAGGTTCTGAGGTTCTTATGTTATCACGCGCCGCCCTGCGTTAGGGGTTCCACTGTGCAGCAAAAGGGCTGCCAGAACCTGGTCGGCTTTGAGTTAACGGCGGTTCCAGGGTACGCCCGCGGGTTCCCCGCCCCGGGTCTATCCCATCGAAAGCGGCGGTACTGCCGGCTTAGGACAAGCGCCGCAAGCGGCAGAGAAAGAGTCCATCCATCGTCGAATCTGGCAGGATGCGAGCACACCCCGAAAGCGCCCCATCGAGGGTCTGTCCCTCCCATTGGGTCAAGCCCTCCTGGGTGTTGGTCACCGCGAGCCTCAGCTTCTCCACCGCGAGCTGGTGCGGATAGCGCCCGAGCAGCGCCGCCACCACCCGCTCGTTCTCCTCGGGGGCAAACGCGCAGGTGCAATAGAGCAGCACCCCACCGGACTTGAGCGCACGAAACCCCGAGAACAGCAGTCCCTGCTGCTTGCGGGCCATCTCCCGGATCTTGCGCGGGCCCCAGTGCTGCCAGCTCGCGGGCCGGAGACGACTGAAGCGGGCCTCCGACGAGCAGGGCGCATCGAGCAGCACCCGGTCGAAGCGGCCAGGGACCTTGCCCCCCACCGCCCGACCATCCATCAGGTAGGTCTTGACCAGGCTGGCACCGCCCCGCTCAATGTTGGCTCGAAGCTTGAAGAAGCGCCCGCGCACCGACTCCACGGCGGAGATCCTTCCCTGGCCGCCCATTAGGGCCGCCATGTGCAGAGTCTTGCCCCCGGGCGCCGCGGCGAGATCGAGCACCGTCTCCCCCGGCCGCGGGGCGAGCGCGAGGGCGGCCAGCAGGCTCGCGGGATTCTGAAGATAAATCCGCCCCGCGTCAGCCGCCGCGCTGTGGGTTAGGGCCTCGCGCTCCGCGGCGGGAACCTGGAAGGCCTCCGCCATCCAGGAAAGCGGAGTCAGGTGGAACCCCTCGTGGCGCAGCTCGGCAACGGTTTCATCCACCCCGGCCCGGAGGGTATTGATCCGCAGCGTCGCGGGTTTGCGCAGCGCAAAGCTCGCCAGCACCCCCGGCAGTCGCTCCGGGGGGATGATGCGATGCAGGCGCTCGACGAACGCCTCAGGCAGGGCGGGAAGCTCGGTCATTGCGGTCAGGCATCGACGATTCTATGGTAACTTGGACCCATCCGATCCCCCAGGCGATCAACCCACAGGATTCATCGAGCAAGCCCCGTGCCCCAGATCATCGTCGATGCCGAATCCCGCTCACTCGGGGAGCGTTTCGTCCTGATTCGCGCACCCCGCAAGCGGGGGATTCGCTACCCGGCCGGGTGTGTGACCGAGGTGGCGGACGAACCCACGGCCCGCCAGGCGGCGCAGCCCGCCCGCCACC
>JAEHCY010000405.1 GCA_016880695.1 Chromatiaceae bacterium
ACCGGTCGATAGGGTACACGAAGCCGGTATCCCCCGTAATCCGGCCCGCCGACCCCGCATTCGCCCCCCGATATCCGCAACCCGGAGGCAACATGGACTTTGAGGTCACGACCGGCGATCTCGCCAAGCTCAAGACCGAGTGCCTGATCCTCGGCGTCTTCGCCGAAGCCAAGCTCAGCGGGCCGGCAGCGCGGGTCGACCGCGCCAGCGGCGGTCGGCTCAGCGACATCCTGAAGCGAGGCGACCTCGGCGAGGACATCGGCCGGACCCTGATGCTCTACGACCTCCCCGGCATCCGCGCCGAGCGCGTGCTTCTCGTGGGTTGTGGTCCAGCCAAGGAGCTCAGCCGGGCCAGTCAGCGCAAGGCGGTTGCCGCGGCCATTGCCGTGGCCGACCTCGGCCACCCCAGCGAGGTACTCTGCACCCTGCCAGACCTGGTCCCGGCCGGTTCCGATACCTATCGCGCGACCCGCGATACCCTGCTCGCCGCCGCGGAGCAGACCTATCGCTTCGAGCGCACCAAGAGCGCGCCCAAGCCGCCCAAGCGGCCGCTATCGCGACTGCGGTTGTGGGTGGCGGACAAGGCCGCGGCAAAGGCGGCCAAGCGCGCCACCGCCCACGGTGAGGCCATCGCCAAGGGTGTGGCCCTGGCGCGGGACCTCGGCAACCTCCCCGGTAACCTCTGCACCCCGAGCTATCTGGCCGGCCAGGCGGAGACGCTCGGGCAGCGGTTCCCCAAGCTCCAGGTGGAGATCCTGGAACAGGAGACGATGGAGCGGCTCGGCATGGGGGCGCTGCTCTCTGTGGCGCGCGGCAGCCGCCAGCCGCCCAAGCTCATCCTCATGACCTACCGCGGTGGCCAGAGCGACGACAAACCGGTGGTCCTGGTGGGCAAGGGACTCACCTTCGACGCCGGGGGCATCTCGATCAAGCCCGCCGAGAAGATGGACGAGATGAAGTTCGACATGTGCGGTGGGGCCAGCGTATTCGGTACCCTGCTTGCCAGCCTCGAGCTTGGACTGCCGCTCAACCTGATCGGCGTGGTGCCGGCCTCCGAAAACCTGCCCGACGGCGCGGCCAACAAGCCAGGGGACGTGGTCACCAGTCTGTCGGGGCAGACCATTGAGGTGCTGAACACCGATGCCGAGGGTCGCCTCATTCTGTGCGACGCCCTGACCTACAGCGAGCGCTTCGACCCCGCCGTCGTCATCGATATCGCCACCCTGACCGGGGCCTGCGTGGTGGCACTGGGCAACCACCCCTCGGGTCTCTTGAGCAACGACGAGGGCCTGGCCAGCGAGGTGCTCGAGGCCGGCGACCACAGTGGCGATCGGGCCTGGCGGCTGCCGCTTTGGGACGACTATCAGAACCAGCTCGACAGCAACTTCGCCGATATGGCCAACGTGGGGGGCAGGGAGGCCGGCGCCATCACCGCCGCCTGCTTTCTGGCGCGCTATACTAGAAAGATGCGCTGGGCGCACCTCGACATCGCCGGCACGGCCTGGCGCTCGGGCAAGGAGAAGGGTGCCACCGGCAGACCGGTTCCGCTCCTGACCCAGTTTCTCCTCAAGCGCGCCGGACTGGTGGACTGACCTTCCGTGACCCGGGTGGATTTTTACCTGCTGGCGGAGCGCTCCGCTGGCGACCGCTACCTCCTCGGCTGCCGACTCACCAAGAAGGCCTTCGCCCAGGGTCATCAGGTGTTCCTGAACGCAACCGATCGCACCGAGGCAGAGAAGCTCGATCGACTGCTGTGGACCTTCCGCCAGCAGAGCTTCATCCCCCACGGACTGGTGAGCACGGCCGACCCGGCGCTGACACCCGTCCTGATTGGCTGGGATAACCAGATGCCAGAGGTCAAAGAGGATGTGCTGATCAACCTCTCCCCCGAGGTGCCCGCCTTCTTCAGCCGCTTCGACCGGGTGCTCGAGCCCATCGATGGGCAGCCCCAGGTGCGCGAGGGCGCACGCGCGCGCTACCGTTTCTACCGCGACCGGGGTTATCCCCTGCAGTATCACGAAATCAAGCTCTAGAGAGGAAAAACGAGGGTGAAATCGGGCCTGACGAGCGGTTTCGGCTATGCCCTGGAGGGATTGCGTCTGATCTTTCGGCCGGGGTTGCGGGCCCATGTGCTGGTGCCCGTGCTGGTGAATCTGGTGGTCTTGATCCTGGCGGTCTGGGGCGGTTCGATTCTGTTCGAGGACCTACTCCAGCGCTTCCTGCCGGAGGCAGGCTGGCTCAGCTACCTGCGCTGGCTGCTCTGGCCCCTGTTCGCGCTGGGCATCGCGCTGTTGGTCGTGTTCGGTTTCACCGCGATGGCCAATCTCATCGCGGCCCCGTTCAACAGCCTTCTCTCCCAGAAGGTGGAGCAGCTCTTCGGCGGCAAGCCCGCCGTATCGCTGGGCTGGCGGCAGATGGCCGGGGAGCTGCCACGCACCCTGGGCTCGGAGGTCCGCAAGCTCGGCTATTTTCTCGCCCGCGCTATCCCGCTGCTGATCCTGTTCCTGATCCCCGGCGTCAATCTGGCGGCACCCCTGCTGTGGGCCCTGTTCAGCGCCTGGTTCATGGCGCTTGAGTACAGCGACTATCCGCTCGGTAACCAGGGACTGCTATTTAGCGAGCAGCGGCAGCGGCTGCGCGGGAACCGTCTGGCAGCCCTGGGTTTCGGGGCCGGGGCCAGCCTGCTCACCCTGATCCCGCTGGTGAACCTCGCGGCGATGCCGGCCGCCGTGATCGGCGCCACGCTGCTCTCCCTGCGCTCCCCCAAACCCCAAGACCCCGCCCTCACCAAGACCCCAGGAACCGCCTGATTCGCTCCACCCCCTCCTGCAGCCGCCCGAGATCGGTGGTGTAGGCAAAGCGCAGGTAGCGCTCCGGCTCATGGTGGCCGAAATCCCTGCCAGGGGTCACGGCCACCGCCCTCCGCTCCAGCAGTGCTTCGGCCAGGCGGTCGCTGTCTGGCGCCAGGGCATCGCAACGGCCGTAGAGATAGAAGGCGCCCTGGGGACGAACCGGAAAGGCGAATCCCAGGCGCTCCAGGGCCGGAAGCAGGAAATCCCGCCGCTCCTGAAAGCGGAGCCGGCGCCCTTCCAGGATCTCGCCGGCCTCTGGGGTGAAAGCGGCAAGGGCCGCCCACTGCGACAGGGTGGGCGCGGCGAGATAGAGATTCTGCGCCAGCCGATCAAGGGCCTCCATGTACCCGAGGGGCGCCACCGCCCAACCCAGGCGCCAGCCGGTCATGCCGAAGTACTTCGAGAAGCTGTTGATGACGAACAGGTCCTGGGAGCAGGCTAGGCTGGTGCTCGCCGGCACCTCGTAGACCAGTCCCTGATAGATCTCGTCCACCACCAGGGCACCCGCGCGCTCCTGGACGACGCGGTGTAACGCGCCGATCGCCGGGGGACTTAGGATTGTACCGGTGGGGTTGGAGGGGGAGGCCAGCATGACCACCCGCGTACGCGGGGTCCAGGCGGCAGCGATCTGCTCCGCGCTCAACTGGTAGCCGGTATCGGGTCCCACCGGCAGCAACCGAGGCACGCCGCCGAGCAGCTCGACCAGGTGCCGATTGCAGGGATAGGTGGGATCGGCCATCAGCACCTCGTCGCCGGGGTCAACCAGGATCGCGAGCACCAGGTGCAGGGCCCCAGAAGCACCGGGCGTGACCGCGACCCGCTCCGGCCCCACCTCGAGCCCGAAGCGTTGACGATAGTCGTCGCTGATCGCCCGCCGCAGCTCCGAGAGGCCAAGCGACGGCGTATAGCGGGTTCGCCCCTCCCCGAGCGCCCGCCGACCCGCCTCGACGATGGGTGCCGCGGTCGGGAAATCCGGCTCGCCAATCTCCATATGGACCACATCCACCCCCTTGGCCTCCAGTGCCCTGGCCCGCGCCAAGAGATCCATCACATAGAACGGGCGAATACGTGCCATCCGCTCGGCCAAACGCACCCTAACCCCCTGGTTCATCGGTTCATCTCCCAAGCCCCTGGACCTCGGCGTGGATCCGGCGGAGCAGCGCCATGTCCACGAATGGCTGCCCCCCCAGGTTGCCCCGCAGGGGTCGCGCCGGCGACTCTGCCTCGCCGAGGGAATCGATCACCAGCGGTACCGAGGGAAAACCCTGGTCCCGCGTGTAGGCGTTCACCGTCACCACGACAGCAGCGATGCCGGCACCCTGACAGGCCACGACACCGTTGTCCGAGTCCTCGACGGCCAGGCACTGAGCAGGACCTAGGCCCAGACGCTGCAACGCGAGGCGGTAGACATCCGGCGCCGGCTTCTTTGCCGGCACCTCGTCCCCCGCCGCCACCGCCTCGAACCAGCCCCGCAGGTCAGCCCCTGCGGCATAGCGCAACAAAGACTCTACGTTCTCCGGCGCGGTGGTGGTGGCAATCGCGAGCCGCACGCCCTGGCTGCGGGCCTCGGCCAGCAGTCGCTTCACCCCGGGGCGCAGGGGGATTGCACCCGTTTGCAGGAGATCGAGAAAGATCTGCGTCTTGCGCCGGTGCAGCGTGGCAGCGAAGGCAGCGGGATCCGCCGAGAGTCCCGCTAGGCCCGGATAGCGGCTAATGAAGGCCCCGATACGTTCCTTGCCGCCGGTGACGTCCAACAGCGACCCGTAGAGGTCCTCGGACCAGCGCCAATCGAGACCCGCCTGTGCAAACGCCTGGTTGAAGGCCACCCGATGGCCGTCCCGCTCGGTGTCGGCGAGGGTACCGTCCACATCGAAAATGAGGGCCCGGAGCTCGCTTGGCATCCCCATCCACAACCTCCCACGCAGTCCGCCCGGCCGCTGACTTTAGGCGATTCGCCCCCAGAAAATCCAGCTTGGGCGCCACATCCGGGGCCAGCCTGCCAGGGCAGGAGGCAACCAAGAGCACCTGCGGCTATGCGTATCCGGTCGGACCGCTGTTCATTTCCAGAAAACC
>JAEHCY010000406.1 GCA_016880695.1 Chromatiaceae bacterium
CAATGGCCTGCGCCTGGCCAAGGCCCTCGCCGGCAAGGGGTCTCAGGTCACCGTCTTCCTGATGGCCGACGCGGTGGCCTGCGCCAAGTCCGGCCAGAAGGTACCCCAGGGCTACTACAACCTGGAGTTGATGACCAAGTCGATCATCCGCACCGGCGAGGTCCTGCTGTGCGGGACCTGCATGGACGCCCGCGGGCTGACCGATACCGAGCTGGTGGACGGAGCGAGGCGCAGCACCCTGGACGAGCTGGCCGAGCGTACCCTGGCCGCCGAGCGGGTGCTGGTGTTCTGACGCCGCCCAAACCGATCGAGAGCGGCGCCCATGACGTCGCCGTAAACCACCGAGGGGGAGAACCGCCCAATGTCCACCGTCACCATCCTGTCCAAACAGCCGCCTGGCGGGCGCTGCTCGCTCTACCTGCGTTACGCGGAGGCGTTGCGCCAAGCCCTGGGCTTTCAGCCCGAGGTGCGTTATTGCGATAGCAGCGCTGCCGTGCCGCCACCCGCGATGGTCGTGGGCGATCGGCTCGTGTCGCCATCCGACGGGGTCATTGTGTCTCCCGAGGACATCGCGCTCAGCCTCGGCGATCGCCTCGGCGAGGCGGAGATCGCCGATCTGCGTCAGGTCCTGGAGACGACCCAGGATCAATGGATGGAGGAGTGGAGCCATGCCTGAGCATCAACGCCTGAGTACCCTCTGTGTGCATGCCGGCGAGCTTGAGGACGCCCACGGCAGCCCGCACACGCCAATCTACTCCACGACCACCATCGCCTTCCCCTCAACCGCCGCGATCCTGGACGTGGTCGAAGGGCGTAAGGCCGGCGCGCTCTACACCCGCTACGGGCTGAATCCGTCCATCCAGGCACTGGAGGCCAAGCTCGCGGCCCTGGAGGACGCCGAAGCGGCACTGGCCTTCGGCTCAGGCATGGCAGCGGAGGTCGCGGCCTTCCTCACCCACGGCCGCGCCGGTATCGTCTGCATTGGGGATGCCTACGGCGGCACCCTGGAGCTGATCGGTCAGCAGCTCCCTCTGCTCGGTATCCCCACCCATGTTCTCCTGGGCGACGAACTGGACCGCCTTGAAGGCCTGCTTGCGCCGGGGCCCCGGCTGGTGTTCCTGGAGACCCCCAGCAACCCCACGCTGGAGGTCTTCGACATCGCGGCCCTGGCCGCGCGGGCGCACGCCCAGGGCGCCTTGTTGATGGTGGACAACACCTTCGCCTCCCCGGTCAACCAGCAACCCCTCGCCCTCGGAGCCGACTTGGTCGTACACAGCGCCACCAAGTACCTGGGGGGGCACAGTGACCTCACCGCCGGCGCCCTGATGGGACCCAAGGCGCTGCTGGATACGGTCTGGCCCTGGCGCAAGAACCTGGGTTCAACCCCGGCCCCGGAGACCGCCGCCCTGCTGGCGCGCAGCCTGCGCACCCTGGTGGTGCGGGTGCGGGCGCAGAACGCCGCGGCGCTCGCCATCGCCCGGGCCATGGAGGCACATCCGCGGGTGGCACGGGTGCTCTATCCGGGACTCGAGTCCTTTCCGGGACACGCCCTGGCGGCGCGCCAGATGGCGGGCTTCGGCGGTATGTTGACCCTCGAGGTGGAGGGCAACGGCGAGACCGCAACCCGGGTAGCGGATCGGCTCAAGCTGTTTGCCCTGGCCCCGTCGCTTGGAGGTGTCGAGAGCCTGGTCACCCAGCCCTGCACCACCACCCACCACAGCCTCACGCCGGAGGAACGGGCCCGGCGCGGCATCACGGATGCCATGCTGCGCCTGTCGGTGGGTCTGGAAGACGCGGACGACCTGATCGCCGACCTCATCCAGGCGCTCGGCTGAGCGGCCATGAACCCGCCCGTCTACCTCGACTACAACGCCACCACCCCCATCGACCCCGGTGTGCTGGAGGCGATGCTGCCCTGGCTGCGGGAAGACTTCGGCAATCCGTCATCCGACCATCCCTATGGCCAGCGAGCGAGGGAGGCGGTGGCCCAGGCAAGGGGCCAGGTGGCCGCCCTGATCGGGGCCCAGCCCGGGGAGATTCTGTTCACGGGCTGCGCGACCGAGGCCAACAACCTGGCCATCCTCGGTGCGGCCCGGGTCCTGAGCAGTCGGGGGCGGCATGTGATCACGAGCGCGGTGGAGCATCCCTCGGTGGCTGCGCCCCTGGCGCACCTGCGCGGGCAGGGCTGGGAGGTTACGGTACTGGATGTCGATGGCTACGGGTGCGTCTCGCCCGTGGCGCTCGCGGCGGCCCTGCGCGATGACACCGTCCTCGTCTCGGTGATGCAGGCCAACAACGAGGTCGGCACCCTCGCCCCCATCGCGGAGCTGGCGGCGCTGGCCCGGCGCCGCGGCGCACTGTTCCACACCGACGCGGCCCAGTCCGCCGGCAAGGTGACGGTCGACGTCGGGGCCCTGGGCGTGGACCTGTTGACCCTCGCCGGTCACAAGTTTTATGCCCCCAAGGGCGTTGGTGCGCTTTACGTCCGTGCGGGCACACCCTTGGCCCCGATCCAGTTTGGCGCAGCCCAAGAGCAGGGCCTGCGCCCGGGCACGGAGAACGTGGCCCACATCGTCGGGTTGGGCGCGGCGGCGGGGTTAGCCCAGCGGCGTCTGCCCGCGGGGGCCGGGCGTCTGCGCCAGAGACGCGACGCGCTCCACCAGCGCCTCGCCGAGGCAATCCCTGGGCTGGCCCTGAATGGCCACCCCGACGCGCGTCTGCCCAACACGCTCAATGTCTCCTTTCCCGGGGTGAGCGGCCGGGAGCTGCTGGCCCGCACACCCGAGGTGGCGGCCTCGGTGGGCTCGGCCTGCCACGCCGGGTCGGCGGGGGTGAGCGGCGTCCTCGGCGCCATGGGCGTCACGGCCGCGCGCGCCCTGGGCGCGGTGCGCCTGAGCATCGGCGAGCCGACCACCGAGGAGGACATCGGCCGCGGGGCGGATGCCCTGGCGGCCACCTGGCGCGCCTTGGTGGCGCCCTAAGTTTGCACAAGCGAGTCGGCAACAGGGGGCACCATGAGCCAGACAGGGATCCAGAGGCCGCCCCTGCTCCGCACCCCGCGTCCGGCCGCACCCTCCCGCCAGGACACTCTGGCGGCCAGTTACCCGACCTGGGTGCGGGTCCTGACCCTGGCCGCCTTCACCCTGGCCTTCGTGGGCTGGCTCAACGAGTCCTGGCTCTTCCTGTGGGAGAGCCCCATCTGGCTCAACCGCTACACCGAGTACGCGATCATTCTGGCCTTCGGGCTCTGGCGCATCTATGCCGAGCGTAACCGCTATACCCGCAAGCGCCTGATCATCCTCGTTTCCGTGGTCACCGCCCTGTGGTGGCTGATCCCCTGGTTGCACCCCTTCTTCGAGCCCTATGTGGGGTTCCTGTGGTCGCAGCCGGTCTTCCCCGCCCTGCATACGCCCGGGACCCTGAGCTTCATCCTGGTCCTGACCCTGGTATTTCTGTTCGGCCGGCGGGTCATCTGCGGCTTCGGCTGTCCCTGTGTGGGCATCCGCGAGACCGTTGGCTTCGCCTACCGTGGCAAAACCTTGCGCGGGCCCTGGGTGTGGCGGCTGCGGCATGTGAAGTGGCTATTCTTCGCCTGGTATGCCCTGGTGATGGTCGCGACCCAGTTCCCCCCCAACACCTGGACGGTGTCCCTGGTCGGAACCTTCGGGCTGACCCTGGGCCTGACCTACTTCGGCAGCTTTTTTCTCATACCGCTGACCGGCAACCGCTTCTACTGCCGCTACCTGTGCCCCTACGGTGCCACCTTCGGGCTGCTGAATCACGCTGGCTTCTACGGCGTCGATCTGGACAAGGGGCGCTGCATCGACTGCCGGCGCTGCGAGCAGGCGTGCGACATGGGCATTCCGGTGTGGGAGCAGGGCAAGACGCACGGCCGCATCACGGGCCTGGAAGACTGCATGGGCTGCGCCCGCTGCGTGGTCTCCTGCCCGACGGACGCCCTGGCCATCCGCGATGTGCGGAGCCTCTTGTGGCCGGGCGTGCGGCGCGATGCCAGCCGGCTGCTCGGTACGGCCCCCGTGGTGGCGGCCCCGCGGGTGCCCCTGCCGGACCGCCCCGCGGCCGAGCGCAGCGGCGACTGGGCCGAGACCCACGACCCCCTCGACCCCGAGGCCCTGGCCGCCCAGGCGGCGCGCTGCCTGGACTGCGGCGTACCGGGCTGCCGCAACGCCTGCCCGCTGGGCAACCGCATCCCCGACTGGCTGGCCGCGGCGGCGGCGGGCCGCTGGTCCGAGGCGGCGGAGATCGCCCAGGCGACCAACCCCCTGCCCGAGGTCTGCGGGCGCCTCTGCCCCCAGCACCGGCTGTGCGAGGGCGGCTGCGCCCGGGGCCGGATGGAGGGGGCCGTGACCATCGGCGCCGTCGAAGGGGCCATCCTGGGGCGTGCCCTGGCGGCCGGCTGGACCCCGCCTGGCCCGCCCGCGCAGCGCAGCGGGCGGACGGCCGCGGTCATCGGGGCTGGCCCGGCGGGGCTCGCCTGTGCCGAGCGCCTGAATGCCGCCGGCTGGACGGTAAGGGTCTACGACCGCAACCGCGAGATCGGCGGCCTGCTGGCCACTGGTGTGCCCCCCTTCAAGCTGGACAAGGCCCTGCTCCGTCGCCGGCGGGAGTGGCTGGAGGCGATGGGGATCGACCTGGTGCTGGGGGTCGAGGTGGACGGGGCGCGCATCCGGCAACTGGCGGACGAGAACGATGTTCTCTTTCTCGGCACCGGCGCCCAGCGGCCGCGGCAGGTATCCCTGCCTGGCCGGGAGAAGGCAGGGGTGCTGGAAGCCCTGGAATTTCTCGCGGCGATCAACGCGGGTCGCGGCCCGGAGCTGAAGGACGCCCAGGTGCTGGTGCTCGGCGGCGGCGACACCGCCATCGACTGCGCCCGTAGCGCCCGGCGTCTGGGGGCGGCCAATGTCACCATTGCCTATCGCGGCCCGGAAGCCAAGCTGCGGGCGTCGCCGGAGGAGGTCCGCGCGGCGCGCGGAGAGGGGGTGGCCTTGGTATTCGAGCATGCTCCGGTCGCGATCGAAGGGAACGACCAGGCGCGAGCGGTGCGGTTCGCG
>JAEHCY010000407.1 GCA_016880695.1 Chromatiaceae bacterium
ATGTGACGCTCACCCTGAGTCAGATCCCCAGCCACAATCACGCTCTCCTGGCCTCGACCGGGGTAGGCAACCAGAGCAATCCGTCCGGGCAGGTGCTGTCGCAGGCGCCGCAAATCCAAATGTATATTGAAGACGTTCCCGACAGCACCTTCGCCGCACAGATGGTGGGGGCGACGGGCGGCAGCCAGCCGCACTCGAACTTCCAGCCCTACCTATGTGTCGATTTCATCATCTCGCTGTTCGGCATCTTCCCGTCGCCAACCTAGGAGGAAATCATGGCAGATCCATTTGTCGCGGAAATCCGCATTTTCCCGTTCAATTTCGCACCCAAGGGATGGGCCTTCTGTGATGGGCAGATCCTGCCTCTTTCCCAGAATACCGCCCTGTTTTCGCTTCTGGGTACCACCTACGGCGGTGACGGAAAATCCAACTTCGCCCTGCCCAACATGCAAGGGAACGCGCCAATGCATCCCGGCCAGGGACCTGGCCTTTCGCTGCACGACCTCGGCGAACAAGCCGGGTCGGAGACAGTTACTCTTCTCGAGTCGGAAATCCCGTCCCACTCCCACCAGGCGCGGGCACACGGCGCTGATCCTGCCGACCTCAATGCTCCGGGCACGAATGACTCCTTGGCGCGTTCCTCCAATGGTTTTGCTTACGCAGCGCCGAGCGCTTTAGCCGCCATGTCTTCCAGCGCCCTTGCTCCGACCGGCGGTAGCGGGCCCCACAACAACATGCAGCCGTATTTGACGCTCAATTTCTGCATCGCGCTTCAGGGCGTCTATCCACCACGCAGCTGAAACCAAGATGAACAGGAGATCATTTTTCGCGGCAACAACGGCAGTCATAGGCATATCGCTGTTCGGTGGGTGGCCGCGGGTGTTTGCCGCGTCCCCGACCCGCGCTAAACCGGTGCCGCGCCTGCTGCCGCTGAGTTCCAGCATCAGTCACGACACACTCAAGGCATACGTTGGTCAGGGCTTCAAGGTCTATGGTGGGCCAGGAGCGCGTTACGTCTTGAACCTGGTGCTCATCTCCATTGAGGACAGGTATCTCGGCAGCGAGACCGATGAGTTCTCGGCCCACTTCCGTGGCCCAGTCTCCAACCCTCTGGACACTGGCGTGTATTTTTTCGAGCATCCGAGCTCGGGGAAATTCCAGTTAATGCTCGAGCCCATCGGGACCTCGGCGAGCGGCTTGGATTACCGCGCCATCTTCAACCTGCTGCTGGACTGATCCCCCGGGGGTGCTGAGCCTACGCCCGATCCGACCTGAGGATCGAGAGCTGATATACCGGATCTACGCCGGAACCCGGGCGGAGGAAATGGCCGTTCTGGAACTGGATGAGGCATGGAAAGATGCCTTTCTGACCCAGCAATTCGAGGCCCAGCATCATCACTATCAACACAATTATCTGGGTGCGCGCCTCGATCTGATCCTCGACGGTGAGCAGCCAGTCGGGAGACTCTACGTAGCGCGGTGGGAAAGGGAGATCCGCATCATGGACATCGCGCTCCTGCCCGAGCATCGGAACCGCGGTATCGGCAGCTTGCTCATCGGCGAATTGCTGCATGAGGCTTCAGTCGTGGGCAAGACCCTCAGCATCCATGTCGAACGCTACAACCCAGCCCTGCGTCTTTACCAGCGGCTCGGTTTTCGGATAGACGAGGACAAGGGTGTATATCTGTTGCTGGTGGCGCAGCCCGGCGAGCTACCGACCCTGGGCTCGCTCAGGTGAAGATCGCCTCGTAGCGCATAGCCTGTCCGCTTGGGCCGACGGGCACGAGAAAGATTTCCAACTCCCCCATGGCGTCGTTCTTCAGCCTGTAGGTCGCCTGCGGCAGCACGGGTCTGAGCGGTCCAGTGAATTCCAGGGAATAGGGCTGGCGACTATAAACACCCTGGGCGCTCAGTGGTGTGACGTCCGTCAGTCGCAGATCCATGGCCGTTTCCGCGGATAGGTGCAGGGCGAAATCCTGCTGCAGATGTGCCTGCCAGTGTTCGACATGGAGTTTGTCCAGCATCGTGCCTCCTGTTGTTAGTGGGGAGTTCAAAAGGTCAGAATAGGAGGTGATGGGTTGGGGGGATGGGTGATGTGGCGTTGCGGAAGCAGGGCAGCCATTCGAGTGGGCGCGCCCAAGGCGGTCAAGAGCAGTAGACGCCGACCCTAACGGTATTTTGTCCTAAACTTCGCCCCAAAAGCAGAACCCCATGCTAGGCATGGGGTTCCCTGTATGCCCTGGCTTTGAGCCAAGATTACGGGGTTTTCTTGATGATCGGGTCGTTCATGCCGGCATCGAAGAAGGCTTTGTTCGCCTTCTCGAAGGCAACACATGCTGGGCCTCCCTTGTCCACGTTCTGCCGGGTGCATTTCCGGGTACCCTTCGCGAGGTCGGCGCAGGGGGCGCCCGGGGCAAACACCGGGGCGCAGGCCTCGTGCATCTGTTTCTTCAGGGCTGCTTCGTCATCTGCCGCCATAGCAGCAACCGGGCCGATAAGAAGCAAAGCACAGAATAGGGAGCGTTTCATTTCATTCTCCTGATCAACAAAAGGTAAAATACGGCTGGCGACGGGAATGCTAAGCAAAAGCCTATCTTTTGCCTACTTGAACATAATACCCCAATCACTGCTAAGAGTATTTTACTTAACCGTGACAGTATCGTGACGAGGTTGGGGATCGGGCGCGTGGTGAGGGGGCTCAGCTAGTGCCGCGCCCGGCAGCCATCGAAGGGGTGGCTCAGCCATTTATCGCCTCGACCGGCACCGCGACGTGTCCGGGGGGCCGAGGGTGGCGTAGCTTCCATCCCCAACACCGGACACCTGTCCGTACGCTGTGGCTATGTTTCTCAACAAGTGGCCGGACGTCGCAGCGTCGTTGCGGCGAAATCCGCCACGACGTGCCAGCCAAGTGTGCGGAGCTCGCGGTTCGCCGGGCGGAATCCGGCGAGATTTCGCGGGGGCGGCGCAGTGGGGGTGCCTGGGGTTCGTGGATTACTCGTGGACCAGCGCAAAAACGGACGTTTATACTTCCCATGTCGCTCCGACAACCCGGACGAGGCGGAGCCCGACATACGAGAGCAGCAGGGAAGTGGTGCCCCGGCTTGGGTCACCCGGTCGATACCGTCAGCGACCCGCGCAACAAGGTCATCACCAAGGTGGCCCGCCAGCCGAGCGCCGAGCAGAACAAGATGACGGGGTACGACCACGCCGAGCGCCCGGAATCCTTCATGTGGCAGTTCAAGCGGATGTTCCCGAACCCGGACGGGTGCTCCGCCGTCAGCTACAACGGATGGGCGTGCTCGCTGCCATGTTCACGCCGCTGTTCGTGATTGCCCGTGCCTCCGGTTGGTCGGCCCAGGTCAATCGAGCAATGCATCGATGGCAAGATCATCCGCCCGAGCGCCAACACCCTTGGCCCAGAAAACCAGAAAGATCATCCCGCTGAAGGATCCTAACTAAGATGAATACCGCATACCGCAAACGCCTTCCCGGCACGCAGCTGGATTTTTTCGATACCCGTGCCGCGATCGAAGCCCTCCAGCCCGGTGCCTATGACAGGCTGCCGTACACCTCGCGCGTGCTGGCCGAAAATCTGGTGCGCCGCTGCGACCCCTCCACGCTGATCGATTCGCTGAATCAGATCATCGAGCGCAAGCGCGAGCGCGACTTCCCCTGGTTCCCGGCCCGCGTGGTGTGCCACGACATTCTCGGCCAGACCGCTCTGGTGGACCTCGCCGGCCTGCGTGATGCCATCGCCGAGCAGGGCGGCGATCCAGCCAAGGTCAATCCCGTGGTGCCGGTGCAGTTGATTGTTGACCACTCGCTGGCCGTGGAGTGCGGGGGCTTCGATCCCGACGCCTTCGCCAAGAACCGCGCCATCGAAGATCGCCGCAACGAAGATCGTTTTCACTTTATCAACTGGACCAAACAGGCGTTCAAGAACGTCGACGTGATCCCGCCGGGCAACGGCATCATGCACCAGATCAACCTGGAGCGTATGTCCCCGGTGATCCACGCGAAGGACGGCGTGGCGTTTCCCGATACCCTGGTCGGCACCGACAGCCATACCCCGCACGTCGATGCGCTGGGCGTGATCGCCGTCGGCGTCGGTGGTCTGGAAGCCGAAAACGTGATGCTGGGCCGTGCCTCCTGGATGCGCCTGCCAGAGATCGTCGGCGTTGAGCTGACGGGTAAACCGCAACCGGGCATCACCGCCACCGACCTCGTGCTGGCCCTGACCGAGTTCCTGCGCAGGCAGAAGGTGGTCGGCGCCTACCTCGAGTTCTACGGTGAAGGCGCCGCCGCGCTTACCCTGGGTGACCGCGCGACCATCTCCAACATGGCCCCGGAATACGGTGCCACGGCGGCGATGTTCTCCATCGACCAACAGACCATCGACTACCTCAAGCTCACTGGTCGCGACGACGACCAGGTTAAGCTGGTGGAGACTTACGCACGGGAAGCTGGCTTGTGGTCCGATACCCTGTCGAACGCCGAGTACGAGCGTGTGCTCAGGTTTGATCTCTCCTCCGTCGTGCGCAACATGGCGGGCCCGTCGAACCCGCATGCCCGCGTGGCCACCAGTGACCTGGCCGCCAAGGGCATCGCCGGCGCCTGGGAAGAAGTCCCCGGCCAGATGCCCGATGGTGCCGTGATCATCGCCGCCATAACGAGCTGCACCAACACCAGCAACCCGCGCAACGTAATCGCGGCCGGCCTGCTGGCGCGCAATGCCAACAGGCTAGGGTTGACCCGCAAGCCCTGGGTCAAGTCCTCGCTGGCTCCCGGCTCCAAGACGGTGGCCCTGTACCTGGAAGAAGCTGGCCTGCTGCCGGACCTGGAGACGCTCGGCTTTGGTGTGGTGGCCTTTGCCTGCACCACCTGTAACGGCATGTCCGGCGCGCTGGACCCGAAAATCCAGCAGGAAATCATTGACCGCGACCTCTACGCCACCGCCGTGCTCTCCGGCAACCGCAACTTCGATGGCCGCATTCATCCCTACGCCAAGCAGGCATTCCTGGCCTCGCCGCCGCTGGTGGTGGCCTATGCCATCGCCGGCACTATCCGTTTCGACATCGAGAAGGATGTGCTGGGCCTGGATGCCAGCGGCAAGGAAATCCGCCTCAGGGACATCTGGCCGTCGGATGAAGAGATTGACGCCGTGGTTCGGGCTTCCGTGAAGCCGGAGCAGTTCCGCAAGGTGTACAGCCCGATGTTCGCCGTGCAGGCAGACAGCGGCGAGAAGGTGGCCCCGCTCTACGACTGGCGTCCGATGAGCACCTACATCCGCCGTCCGCCCTACTGGGAGGGTGCGCTGGCCGGCGAGCGCACGCTGAGGGGCATGCGGCCTTTGGCGGTGCTGCCCGACAACATCACCACCGACCATCTGTCGCCTTCGAATGCCATCATGCTCGACAGCGCGGCCGGTGAGTACCTGGCCAAGATGGGCCTGCCGGAGGAGGACTTTAACTCCTACGCCACCCACCGTGGCGACCATCTCACCGCCCAGCGTGCCACCTTCGCCAACCCGAAGCTGTTCAACGAAATGGTCGTTGAAAATGGCAAGGTCAAGCAGGGCTCGCTGGCCCGCGTGGAGCCCGAAGGCAAGGTGATGCGCATGTGGGAGGCCATTGAGACCTACATGGAGCGCAAGCAGCCCCTCATCATCATTGCCGGCGCCGACTACGGTCAGGGCTCCTCCCGTGACTGGGCGGCTAAAGGTGTGCGTCTGGCGGGCGTGGAAGCCATCGTGGCCGAGGGCTTCGAGCGCATCCACCGCACCAACCTGATCGGCATGGGCGTGCTGCCGCTGGAGTTCAAGTCGGGCACCAACCGCCTGACCCTGGGCATCGATGGCACCGAGACCTTCGACGTCATCGGCGAGCGCAAGCCGCGCGCAGACCTCACCCTCGTGATCCACCGCAGCAACGGTGAGCGCGTGGAAGTGCCGGTGACCTGCCGCCTCGACACCGCCGAGGAAGTCTCAATCTACGAAGCCGGTGGCGTGCTGCGGCGTTTCGCCCAGGACTTCCTGGAATCGGCCGCGGCCTGACCCCTGGAGCCCCTGCGCCGGTAGGGGCGCACAAGAAAGCCCCTCTCCCGCCAGGGAAGAGGGGAGCCTATAGCCCAAACAAGGAACCCCAAGCCCATGGCCCACGCACCCCAGATCCGCATCCCTGCCACCTACATGCGCGGCGGTACCAGCAAGGGCGTTTTCTTCCGCCTGCAGGACCTGCCCGAGGCCGCCCAGGTGCCCGGCGCGGCGCGTGATG
>JAEHCY010000408.1 GCA_016880695.1 Chromatiaceae bacterium
GCACTCGGTGCTGTCGTGGTTCTCGCCGGCGGTCTACTGGGCGGTTGTGCCTCGACCAGCGATCTCAACGAGGTCAGGGCCATCGCCCAGGCAGCCGATCAGAAGGCCAACAAGGCGATGGATGCGGCGCAGGCCGCTCAGGCGTGCTGCAACGCCAATAGCGACAAGCTCAACAAGATCTATCAGAAGAGCATGTCCAAGTAGCGCTTATTAAGCGCTGAGCGCCGGCCTCCTACCGCGCGTGGGAGGCCGGTGTTTTCGGACAAGGCGGTTCTCACCAAGTCCCAGTTCACAAACCCCTCCTTGGTGCCCTCCAGGGCACGCTTGACCACCTGCTGCACGGCTTCCTCGTTGGGCGGGTCCTCGCCCCGGTGGACCTCCAGATAGAGCTCATCCCCCCGCCAGCCGGCCTTGTAGGGCTGACGAACGATGTTGACGGGTGAGTTCACCGAGACCATAGGAAATAGCTGCGCGACGTCCTCGGGATACATGCGGACACACCCATGGCTCAGCTCCATGCCCATTCCCCAGGGCTTGTTGGTGCCGTGGATGAGGTAAGACCCCGCCGCGCTGAGACGCAGGGCGTAGGCCCCCAGCGGATTGTCGGGACCCGCCGGCACCACCTCGGGCAGGGGATCGCCCGCGGCCGCGTGCTCGGCCCGGATCGTAGCGGGGGGTCGCCATTCCGGGTCCTTTTTCTTCTCCGTGATGCGGAAGGAGCCCGTGGGTGTGTCCCAGCCCTCCCGTCCGATGCTCACCGGGTAGGTGCTCACCAGGGTCTGCTCCCCGGGTTTAGCCGCCGGATAGTAGTACAGCCGCTTTTCCGCGAGGTTAAGGACGATCCCGCTGCGCGGGCCATCGGGCAGGATAAACAGAGTGGGAACCGTGACCGTGGCTCCCTCCTTCGGTAACCAAGGGTCGACCCCGGGGTTCGCCTGGGCCATCTCGTCGAGCCCCAGGTCGTGGGCGCGGCCGATGTCCAGCAAGGTGTGCTCCTGTTGGCTCTTCGCATACAATGCCTTGCCGATGACCGCGTCCCCATCGCGCAGTAGCGGATAGGTGGCGGCTTGGCAGAAGGTGCCGAGCCCGAGCAGCGCGACCAGCACCGCCCCTTGGCGGGCCGTTGTTTCCCAACGGTGCCTACGACCCCTGCCTGGAACGCCATCCCCGAGTGCAGCGCATCCGACCCCGAGGCCGGCCGAGGGGTAAGAATAACGCTTCCAGTGATGACTAAACCGCCTGATCTTTCGCATATTCGGAACATCGGTATCGCCGCCCACGTCGATGCGGGCAAGACTACGCTCACCGAGCGCATCCTGTTCTATACCGGCGTCTCGCACAAAATCGGCGAGGTGCACGACGGCGCGGCTCATATGGATTACCTTGCCGAGGAGCAGGAGCATGGCATCACCATTACCTCGGCCGTTACAAAGGCCCCCTGGCGCGACCACCTTCTGCAGGTGGTCGACACCCCTGGGCACGTGGATTTTACCATCGAAGTCGAGCGATCCATGCGCGTGCTCGACGGCTGTATCATCGTCCTCGACGGCGTACGTGGCGTCGAGCCCCAAACCGAGACCGTCTGGCGTCAGCGCACCCGCTTCAACCTGCCGGCCCTCTTCTTCATCAACAAGATGGATCGGCCCGGCGCCGACTTCGCGCGGGCGCTAAGTAGCATGCGCAAACGCCTGGGGGCCGAGGCGGTCGCCGTGACCGTCCCCCTGCCCGAACAGCAGGCGGTCGTGCACTTGATCGACAAGACGATCTTACAGTTCCGCGGCGAGCAGGGCGAGGTGGTTGCGGCGGCACCCTGTCCCGAGTCCCTCTGGAACGAGGTCCGGAGCTACCGCGAGAACCTGCTCCTGGCCGCCGCTGAGGTCGACGAGGCCCTGGCGGAACAGGTTCTCGGGGAGGAAGAGCCCGAGACCGACACCCTCTGGCGAGCCCTTCGTCGCGCCACCCTGAACGGGCGGGTGTTCCCCTGCTTTGGCGGCAGTGCGCTGCGCAACCAGGGTGTGCAACCGCTCCTGGACGGGATCCTGCGTCTGCTACCGGCCCCCCTGGATCGGCCCCCAGCAATGGCCCAGCGTGCTGGGGGGGGTCTCGAAGAGGTGCACATGGGCGGCGACGGGCCCTTGGTTGCCCTCGCCTTCAAGGTGCAGATGTGGGAGGGCCGCCGCCACGTCTTCACCCGCGTGTACCGCAACAGTCTCCGACCGGGCCAAACCCTGGCCTTCCTGGCCGCGGACGGGCGCGAGGTCCGCGAGCATGCTACCCGCCTTTTCGACGTGGACGCGGGTAAAAAGACGCCCATGGACATCGCCTGGCCGGGGCAAATCGTACTCTTGGGCGGGCTGCGCTCCGCCACCACCGGAGACACCCTCTGCGATCCCAAGCACCTGCTCCTGCTCGAGCGCATCGAAACCCGCCAGCCGGTGATCAGCCTTGCGGTGGAGCCCGCCTCCAGCAGCGATGAGGAAAAATTCCTCGAGGTGATCGGCAAGGTCCTCGAGGAAGACCCGACCCTA
>JAEHCY010000409.1 GCA_016880695.1 Chromatiaceae bacterium
GCCTCCGCAAGCAACACGTTCATGTGGCCCGGCATGCGGCCAGCGACCGGATGAATCGCGAACCGGACGTTGACCTTCTTTTCCCGCAGCCTACGGGCAATCTCAGAGACCGCGTGCTGGGCTTGAGCCACTGCCATACCGTACCCGGGCACCACCACCACGTTCTTGGCGGTTTTCAGGAGCGTGGCCGTCTCCTCTGCCGAGGTCGGCACCACCTCCCCCTGCTCGCCACCACCCACGACGACCGTGCCACCCGCGGTACCGAACCCGCCCGCGATGACGGCCAGGAATCGCCGGTTCATGGCCCGACACATGATGTAGGACAGGATGGCACCGCTCGACCCCACCAGGGCGCCCGTGACGATGAGCAGATCGTTGGAGAGCATGAACCCGGTGGCGGCCGCTGCCCAGCCCGAGTAGCTGTTCAACATGGAGATCACCACCGGCATGTCCGCCCCGCCGATCGCCAGGACCATGTGCACCCCGAAAACGAAGGCGATGAGGGTCATGAGAACCAGGAAGAATAGCCCGGCCGGCAGACTCTGGGCGCCGACGAACTGAACCCCCAGCCAGAGGCACAGCACACCCATGGCGAGATTGATCCAGTGCCGCGCGGGGAGCAGCAGAGGTTTGCTGGTGATGCGGGCGCTCAGCTTGCCGAAGGCGATCACCGAACCGGTGAAGGTGACCGCACCGATCAGCACCCCGAGATAGATCTCGATCTGGTGGATTGCCCGCTCGGTGCCGGTAAAGTGGGTCCCGACCGAGGGGTCGAGGTAGTTGGCAAACCCCACCAGCACCGCCGCCAGACCCACGAAGCTGTGCAGGATGGCCACCAACTCGGGCATGGCGGTCATCTGCACCCGCGCGGCGACCGCTACGCCGAGGACGGCCCCCACACCCATACAGGTGCCCAACATCGCGTAGCTGGTCACCTGCGCGCCGGTGATGGTAGCCACCAGCGCGATGACCATGCCGATGATGCCGAAGACGTTACCGCGGCGGGCCGTCTCCTGATTGCTCAGCCCGCCCAGCGCGAGGATGAACAGGACACTCGCGGCCAGGTAGGCCGCTGTCAACAGACCTTGGGTCATTGCTCGCCCTCCTTACTTGCGGAACATTTGCAGCATGCGCTGCGTGACAAAGAACCCGCCGAAGACATTGACAGTGGCGATGAGTATGGCCACGGCCGCGAGTATCCACACCAGGGGCTCGGGGCTGGATACCTGTAACAGGGCGCCGATGACAATGATGCCGCTGATGGCGTTGGTCACGCTCATCAGTGGGGTGTGCAGGGCGGGGGTGACGTTCCATACCACCATGTAGCCCACGAAGCAGGCCAGCACGAACACCGTGAAGTGGGCGAGAAAGGCGGGCGGTGACACCTGGCCGAGACCGGCGAGGAGTACACCGGCCAGCGCCATCAGCAGCGCCAGGTTCCACTTGGACTTGCTTGCCTTGGCGGGTGCCGCGATCACCGCTGCGTCGGCTACGGTCGGCTTGAGCGGGGCGATGGCCGGGGTCTTGAGCGGTGGTGGCGGCCAGGTGATCTCACCGTCCTTGATCACAGTGGCGGTGCGCACCACGTCATCCTCCATGTCGAGGACGATTTGGCCGTCTTTCTGCGGACAGAGATCACGCAGCAGGTGCACCAGGTTGGTGCCGTAGAGCTGACTCGACTGGGTGGCAAGACGGCTCGGGAGATCGGTATAACCGATGATGCTCACCCCGTGGCGGACCACCACCTTGCCGGGCTCGGTCAGGGCGCAGTTACCGCCCTGTTCGGCGGCGAGGTCCAGGATCACGCTGCCGCTGCGCATGGACTCGACCATGCCGGCGGTGATCAGCTTGGGGGCGGGCCGGCCGGGGATGAGCGCGGTGGTAATGATGATGTCCACCTCCATGGCCTGGCGGGCGAACAACTCCATCTCGGCCTTGATGAACTCCGGGCTCATAACCTTGGCGTAGCCGCCCGCGCCGCTACCCTCCTCCTTGAAATCGAGCTCGAGGAACTCCGCGCCCATGCTCTCGATCTGCTCCTTGACCTCCGGCCGGGTATCGAAGGCGCGCACGATGGCGCCCATGCTGCCGGCTACGCCGATAGCCGCCAGGCCCGCCACGCCAGCGCCGATCACCATCACCTTGGCCGGCGGGATCTTGCCGGCGGCGGTGATCTGACCGGTGAAGAATCGCCCGAAGTGATGAGCGGCCTCGATCACCGCGCGGTAGCCGGCGATGTTGGCCATCGAGCTGAGGGCATCGAGCTTCTGCGCGCGCGAGATTCGCGGCACCGCATCCATGGCCAGTACCGTGACCTTGCGGGCTGCGAGCCGATCCAGAAGCTCCTTGTTCTGAGCGGGCCAGATGAAACTGATGAGCACCGCACCCTCGCTGATCAGGTCCACCTCATCGATGCAGAGCTCCGGGTGGGTCTCGGGGGCACGGACCTTGAGCACCAGGTCTGCGCTCGCCCACCGCTTGCGGGCATCGGGCTCGATCTCCGCCCCCTCTTCGCGGTAGGCGTCGTCGGCAAAGTTGGCGCCGGCCCCCGCCCCCGCCTCGATCATCACGGAAAAACCCAGCTTGACGAGCTGCTCCACCGTCTCCGGGGTAGCCGCAACGCGCCTTTCATCGGCGTGGATCTCTTTCGGGATCCCGATCTTCATCGGCATGATCCATCCTCCAGTTGTTGTTGTTGACTGGGGCCCACCGGACCCATCCTCTTCGGCATCAACCGAAGCGCATCCGCCGGATCTCATTGGGCAAGCGCATCGGGGTCGCTGCCGACGATCGCCATTCGCTGTGGTTCGCGGACAGCTTTCAGGTAACCAGGGGCCCCGCAGGGTGAAAACCGCCTTGAATTATGCGCCCTCACCGGTGGCGGTCAAGGTTAAAGGGTCCCGCACTCGCCCCCGGCGGGCCATTCGCCCTCCCTGGTCGAGCGTTGCCCCGAAAACCTTGAGCACCACGACAGGAAGGTTGCGTCCGCGGTGGGTTCTCGTTTCAGGATCGTCCGCGGCAGTAAAGAGTCGCCGTCAAGGCCCAGGGATGGATTCAGTACCGATCCGCTAACCGTACTGCTTGAAGATCTCGATCACGTGGGAGGCGATCTCCTCGATCGACTGACTGGTGGTGTCGAGCACCGGGATGCCCAGTTGGGCGAGAATCCGCAGACCGCTGCGAACGTCGGTCTGGCATTGGTTAAGGGAGGAATACCGGCTGCCTGGCCGGCGCTCCTCGCGGATCCGATGCAGTCGCTCGGGGGCTATGGTGAGCCCCACCAGTTTCTGGGCGTTGCGCATCACCGCATCGGGGAGCTGGCTGCGCTCGAAATCCTCCTCGGTCAGGGGGTAGTTCGCCGCCCGCATGCCGAAGTGAATGGCCAGGTACATGCTGGTAGGCGTCTTCCCGGTGCGGGATACCCCGAGCAGGATGACGTCGGCGTGATCGAAGTTCTCCGGGCGTACCCCGTCATCGTTGGACATAGCGAAGTTGAGGGCATCGATGCGCTTGGTGTAGGAGCCGGGCTGGGTGATGGCATGGCTGCGGCCTGAGAGCCGGCTCGGCCGCACCCCCAGCTCCGCCTCGAGCGTACCCATGAAGGTGTCGAACATCTCGATGTAAAGACAATCGCCGCCGCGCAGAACCGCGCGGATCTCGTCGTCGAGCATGGTTCCGAAAACGATGGGCCGCACCCCATGACGTTCCTTGGCCGCACCCACGCGCTGCACGAGCGCGCGCGCCCGGGCGAGGGTGTTGATATAGGGCATGTAGACCCGCTCGAACTCGAGGGTCTCGAACTGGGATAGCAGGCTCTGTCCCATCGCCTCCGCGGTGAGGCCCGTGCTCTCTGAAACGAAAAAGACCGTACGCATGCTTGCAGGCTCTCAGCTTAGGTAAGACAGCCACCCCCCGTTCCCTGAGTCGGCGGCATGAGCGGTTGCAGGATGACGCCTATCGATGATGCATATCAATGACAGAAAGCGGTGCTTCCACTCCAATGGGGTGGTGCGCGGTGTGGCGATCGGCAACCCGTCTGGCCCGTCGCAGGGCGAAACCGCCACCGCGCGAATCCCCCTAACCTCAGAGGCAGTACCCATGACTTCCATCCGCACCGACCAGGATCTCCGCAGGGTCCTCGAGGGCCTCTCCCCCGAACGTCAACGCCAGCTTGGGGGGCACTTCGTGCAGAGTGTCCTGCATCTGTGCCAGGAGCCCCGGGTGGACCGAGCCGTCGCCACCGCAATAGACCCCAAGA
>JAEHCY010000410.1 GCA_016880695.1 Chromatiaceae bacterium
CGCGGTGGAGAAGACCCTCCTCGGCCAGGTAGCCGAGCATCTCGCCCAGATCCTCCCCGCCGAAGCGCTCCACCTGGCTGAAGGGCAGCTCGAAGGCCGCGCAGCGCACGTGGTCCATCAGAATCAGGAGCTGATCGGGCGCGATGCGCGCCTCTTCCGGCGCGGCGCCGAGAAAGAACGCGGGGTTGCGCACGATGTACTGATCCAGCGGATCACTCGTAGCCACCAGCACCCCCAACGCCGAACGCTGGCGCCGGCCGGCCCGGCCGAGCCGCTGCCAGGTCGCGGCCACGCTACCGGGGTAGCCGTTGAGGATGGCCACATCCAGGGCGCCGATATCTACCCCCAACTCCAGGGCCGAGGTGCTCACCACGCTGTCCACCGCACCGCCGCGAAGCCTGCGCTCCCCCGCCCGCCGTTCGCTTGGCAGATAGCCGCCGCGGTAAGCCAGGATCCGCGGGGGGCGTCGAGGGTCGCGGTCAAAGACATCTTTGAGGTACTTGGTGATCACCTCCACCATCAGCCGGGAACGGGCGAAGACGATATTCTTCAACCCCAGCCGCACCGCCAGCCGGGCGATGCGGGTGGTCTGGGAGCGGGCCGAGGCGCGAATCCCCAGGTCGGCGTTCACTACCGGTGGGTTCCACAGCAACAGGTGCCGCTGGCCCCGCGGCGCGCCGTTCACCGTCACCGACTCCACCGGCTCGCCAATCAGCGCCTCCGCCAGCCCAACGGGGTTGGCGATGGTGGCGGAGGCCAGGACGAATTGGGGTCGGACCCCGTAGAAACGACACACCCGCTGCAACCGGCGCAGGACGTTGGCCACGTGAGACCCGAATACGCCCCGGTAGCCGTGCAGCTCGTCGATGATCACGAAACGCAGGCCCTCGAAAAACTGGGCCCACTTGGTGTGATGGGGCAGGATGGCCTGGTGCAGCATGTCGGGGTTCGACACCACGATATCGCCCCGGGTGCGCACCGCCTGGCGGGCATCGCTGGGGGTATCGCCGTCGAAGGTGAACGCCCGCACCCCCAGCGCTCCCCTGCCGTTGAGCTCCACCAGCTCCGCCACCTGGTCCTGGGCCAGCGCCTTGGTGGGAAAGAGATACAGGGCCCGCGCCTGCTGCTTGAGCACCGCATCGAGCACCGGCAGGTTGAAGCACAGCGTCTTACCCGAGGCCGTGGGCGTGGCGATGACCAGATGGCGCCCTGCCTGCACCAGCCCCCAGGCCTCCAATTGGTGGCTGTAGAGCCGCTCGATCCCCTTCGCTTTCAGCGCCGCCACCAGCCGTGGATCGAGGTCCGCCGGTAAGGGATCATAGCGTCCCGCGTATGCCGGGATCACCAGCTCGCCGGTGATGCGCTCGGCATAGCGTTGCTTCAGCCGAGCCAGCAGACGTTCGAGGGATGCCTGGGCTCGGATGCCTGGGACGGGTTCGGGTTCGGCGGTCATCGGTATCCTCCCGGAACAGTATCCAGGCAGGATACGACCGGCACGGGCTCAAAAGCTGAGCCCGTGCCATCGCCATCAGGGGAGAATCACCGGCCGATGCGTCACCGTTTCGCCGCCGGCAGGGGGTACGGGCTCAGGATGAGGTCAGGGCAACCGCCCGCGTAAGCAGTTGTGGGCTCATCTTCCGCGGGGAGGTCCGCTCACGAGCCCTGCGATGACGAGCGCTGCGGACGGCGTCGCCAGAAGTAGTAACCCACCAGGACCAGGGCGACAAACGCCACCACAGCGGCGGTCATCAAGGGCAGGTTCTCCCGGATCAGGGCCTCATTGCCGCCGATGAAATACCCCATGGCGACCAGCACCGCCGACCAGATACCGGCCCCCAACAAGGTATAGACACTGAAAACAAGCATGTTCATGCGGGTGAGCCCCGCGGGCAACGAGATCAGGTGTCGAATACCGGGGATCAGACGCCCGGTGAAGGTCGAGACAGCCCCGTGCTCGGCAAAGAAGGCGTCCGCCTTGCGCAACAACTCCGGGCGGACGAAGAACCAACGGCCGTAACGCTCCAAAAAGGGACGGCCCACCAGGAGCGCAAAGCCGTAGTTCAGAAAGGCCCCCGCCAGGCTCCCCAGAGTAGAGGCGAGAAAGATCAGCACCACGTTCATCTTGCCCTGGTAGGCCAGGTAGCCCGCGGGGATCACCACCAGCTCGCTCGGAATTGGCACAACGGTAGACTCCAGCGCCATCAATATGAAGATGCCCGTGTACCCCCAGCCGCCGACCGTGGCCAGGATCCAGTCGATGATCTCGTGCAGCATTGATTCGGTTCCTTATCTTGGGACGAGGAGCGGCAGCCGAGCGGAAGGAAGCGCTCCGGTCGATTCTAGCGCCTGAGCCAAGGTCAGTAGCGCTTGGAAGGCGACTCACCGCTTCCGAAAACGCGGTTGCCGGAGTCCCCACACCTAACCCAGAGTCGCAGCGCAAGGGTCGTAGGATGCGGAAAAGCCGGCGAGAATGCGAGGGGTGAAGCGAGAAGGTGCCCCACCGCACAGGTTCTGCAGGGTGGGCACGGTGCGGGTTGCCATGCCGCGTTTTTCGCCCACTTTAGATCCGCGCGGGCAAAGAAACTGTGCCCAATCTACCGGACCCAGCGATTACGCGGTGCATACCCTGTCGTCAACGATGCCAAAGTCGATTCTGATCCTCCAGGTACTGGCTATAGCGGACAAACTTCTTAATCAAATGGCGCTCGTTCGAATATTCTTTTGAATTCTCTTCACCGTAGATTGTGCCGTCAACCAAATAATAATAAAAGTCACTATACGACGCTATAGCCGACGATCGTTTTCC
>JAEHCY010000411.1 GCA_016880695.1 Chromatiaceae bacterium
CGACCCTGCGGATCGCCCCGTCCCTGCTAGGGACCAACGCTGGGGCGGTTATGCGCCCCTCGTCCGATGCAGCCCGGCCCAAGGCACCGGAACCGCCGGTGCCGATAGCGCCGACACCGTCCGCCCTCGAGCGCCCACCCGAGTTGGCCACCGCGCCGCCCGAGGCACCCTTCCCGCCCGCCCCCGCACCCAGGCCCCGGTGGATCGGGCTCCTGGGCGTCGTAGCCCTCCTCGCCCTGGTCGCGGGCGGGCTGTTCGCCTACTTCAATTGCCTGATCCCCGCTTTCGGCCCGGCCCAATGTGCCGCGAGCAAGCCGGAGATCCCCGCCAGCACGGCACCGCCGCAGACCCCCGCGGCCACCCCTGCGCCGGAGTCCACGCCTGCCCCGCCGCGGCCCGACAACTGTGCCAAGCTGGGCGCGGAGGACTGCCTGGCCCTCGCCGATGGGGCGCTGCAGGGCAAGCAGACGGAACGCGCCCGCCAGCTCTTTCAGGAGGCGGCCCGGCTCGGGGCGGTGGCCGCCAACCTGCGGCTCGCCCAGATGTATGATCCCGAGGGCTGGGCGGCGGAGCGAAGCCCGGTCAGCAAACCGGACTGGGAAACCGCGGCGTACTGGTACGAGGAAGCCGCCCGCGCCCAGGACCCCGCCGGGCTCCAGGGGGCGGGCCGGCTGCTCTGCCGCCACGGCAAGACCGACTTCGAGCGCAGCCGGGGGCTTGGGTTCCTCCGCGAGGCCGCCGCCAAGGGGGCGGAGGTGCGGACACTGATCAACGACTGTGGGGGGAAACCCTAGATGAGGAGCAGAGACTCGATGCCCGCCGGGTGGCGCCTGGTCTTGGGCGCAATCCTGGCCGGTGCCCTGCTCGGGGCCGCCGCCCAAGCCGGGGAGGAGGTCCGCAAACCCCTTCTCATGGAGGGCAAACAGACGCTGTTCCAACGGGTCCTCACCCGGCCTGGGGCGCTGTTGGCGGCGAAGCCGGGTGAGTCTGCCGGCAAGGCACAACCCGCCTTCAGCCAGTTCTACGTCTATGAGCGCAAGTCGTTCGAGGGCCGCGAGTGGTTGCTGGTGGGAGGTGGCAGCCGGGGGACCACCGACGGCTGGATCGATGCGTCCATGGCCCTACCCTGGAAACAGCAGATGGCGCTCAGCTTCACCAACCCCGCCAATCGTCAGCGGGCGCTGCTGTTCAAGGACCGCAAGGACCTGCTCGAGGTCCTCAAGGCCGAGGACCCCGCCAAGATCGCTGCCCCCCTGCTCGAGGCGGTGGAGGCCGGCAAGAGTGACCCGCGGGTGCTCTCCATCGAGCCCAAGGAGCATATCGACATCAGCAAGCAGTTCTACCTGCTCCCGATCCTCCAGGCCGAGGAGGTCGTCACCCAGCGGGGCACCACACGGGTATTGGAGGTCGCCTCGGTGAGCGCGCGGGCCGGGGACACGGCCCCCGGCAGCGAGGCCGCCAAGCCCAAGACCGACAGCCAGGCGGTGCTGCGCACCTTCACCGCCACCGTGGTGTTCGTGATCGACTCCACCATCTCCATGGGGCCCTATATCGACCGCACCCGCGCGGCGGTCCGGCGCATCTACGACAAGATCGAACGGGCCGGACTCGCGAGCCAGGTCAAGTTCGGACTGGTCGCCTATCGCTCGAGCGTCAAGGCGGTGCCAGAGCTCGAGTACGTCTCGAAGCTGTTCGCCGACCCGAGCCAGGTCAAGGGTGGCGAGGACTTTCTGCAGCGGGTCAGCAGCCTCAGCCCCGCCAGGGTGTCGAGTCCACGGTTCGAGGAGGACGCCTTCGCCGGCATCCTGAGCGCCCTGCAGGGCGTCGATTGGAGCCAGTTCGGCGGCCGTTACCTGGTTCTGATCACCGACGCCGGGGCGATCAAGGGCCAGAGCGAGCTGTCCTCAACCCACCTCGATGCCCCTCAGGTGAAGATCGAGGCCGAGCAGTCGGGCGTGGCCCTTTACGCCCTGCACCTCAAGACCCCCCAGGGCAAGTCCAACCACGCCGAGGCGGAGCGCCAGTACCGCACCCTCACCCAGAACGACGTGGTCGGCAAGCCCCTCTACTACGGGGTGGACGCGGGCTCGGTGGATCAGTTCGGCCAGATCGTCGATACCCTCGCCGAGGCCATCGTCGAGCAGGTACAGGCCGCATCCCAGGGCAAAATCGTACCGGGGAGCGCCCGCACCGCTAAGCCCGAGGCGAAACCCCAGGACGTCAAGACCAGGATGCAGGACGACGCCCGCCTACTCGGCTACGCCATGCAGCTCGCCTACCTGGGCCGGGCGCAGGGCACCACCGCCCCGGAGCTGTTTCAGGCCTGGATCAGTGACCGGGACTTCGCCAAGCCCGATCTCGCCACCACCGAGGTCCGCGTGCTCCTGACCAAGAGCGAGCTCAGTAACCTGCGTGACGTGGTCAAGGCCATCCTGGAGGCGGGGGACCGGGCCCAGCAGGATGTGGGCACGGCCGACTTCTTTGATCTTTTGCGCTCATCGGCGGCTCAGCTCGCCCGCGACCCGCGCAAGCTCGGTGACCCGGCCGCCACCAAGCTCGGCCAGATGGGTCTGCTGGGTGAGTATCTCGACGACCTCCCCTATCGCAGCCAGGTGATGAACCTCACCGCCGCCACCTGGCAGACCTGGAGCCTGGACCAGCAGGAGGAGTTTCTCGACGGGCTGCGGCGCAAGCTCCGCCACTACCAGCTCTACCACGACGACGCCGATCGCTGGATCGCGCTCAGCCCCGCCGCTACCCCCGCCGACCGGGTCTACCCGGTCCCTATCGAAGCCCTTCCGTGAGCGATGTCCCCTGCGCCCTCAGGCTGCGCGAGGTCGCCCGGCGCCGGGGCACGGGGGCCGACAGCTTCACCCTGGAGGTTGCCTCCCTCAGCATCCAACAGGGGGAGTCGGTGGCCCTTACCGGACCCAGCGGATCGGGCAAGAGCACCCTACTGGACCTTCTCGGACTGGTGCTTCGGCCCGACCGC
>JAEHCY010000412.1 GCA_016880695.1 Chromatiaceae bacterium
GGCCGCCACCGGATGGTTCTCGCTGGTGTTGGAGCCGATCACCAGGATCACCTCGGCCTCCGCCACATCCGCCACCGGGTTCGACACCGCCCCCGAGCCGATGCCCTCCAGCAGGGCGGCTACGCTGGAGGCATGGCAGAGACGGGTGCAGTGATCGAGGTTGTTGGTGCCCAGGCCCGTGCGCACCAGCTTCTGGAACAGATAGGCCTCCTCGTTGCTGCCCTTGGCGGAACCAAACCCGGCGAGCGCCCCGCCCCCATCGCGATCGCGGATCACCCGCAGCCCAGCGGCGGCCTGCTCCAGGGCCTCCTCCCAGGTGGCCTCGCGGAACAGGGCCTCCGGATGGGCCGGATCGAAGCCCTCCAGGGTCTTGGGGACTCCCGGCCGACGGATCAGGGGCCGGGTGAGCCGCTGGGGGTGGTGCACATAGTCGAACCCGAAACGGCCCTTGACACAGAGCCGGCCGCGGTTGGCCGGACCCTCTCGCCCGGTCACCCGCAGGATACGGTTGTCGCGCACCTGGAAGGTCAGGAGACAACCCACCCCGCAGTAGGGACACACCGAGTCCACCCCCCGCTCGGGCGCAGTGACGGCATCCTCGCCCGCCGGCAGGAGCGCCCCGGTGGGGCACACCGCCACACACTCGCCGCAGGCCACACAGGAGCTTGCCCCAAGCGGATCCGCGACATCGAACACAACAGACGAGCGAGCGCCGCGGTAACCGTAGCCGATGACGTCGTTGACCTGCTCCTCGCGGCAGGCCCGAAGGCAGCGGGTGCACTGGATGCAGGCATCCAGGCGCACGGCGATGGCCGGATGGCTGAGGTCCTCGGCAACCGCGGGGCGCCGAGCGAAACGCGGCTCGCCTACCCCAAGTACCCCAGACCAGTGCTCCAGCTCCGAATGGGGTACGGGATGCGCGGTTCCCGCCTCCGCCAGCAGCAGCTCCAGCACCAGCCGCTGGGCGCGGGTCACCCGTTCCGTCCCGGTCCTGACCTCCATGCCGGATGTCGGCGTGCGGCAACAGGAAGGGGCCAGCACCCGCTCGCCGCCAATCTCCACCACGCAGACCCGGCAGTTGCCGTCCGGGCGCAGGCCATCCTGGTGACAGAGGTGGGGGATCTCTATCCCCTGGCGGCGAGCGACCTGCAGCAGCGTTTCGCCGCAACGGGCGAAGACCTCTCGGCCGTCCAGGCGGAAGGCGACCTCTCCCGTCATTCGCCGACCTCCTCGGGGAAGTAGCGCAGCACCGAGCGCAGCGGGTTGGGGGCGGCCTGACCCAGTCCGCAGATCGAGGTCTCCTCCATCACCGCCGCCAGGTCCTCGAGCAATACCCGGTCCCAGTGCGGCGCGGACATCAGCGCCGCCGCCCGCTCGGTACCCGCCCGGCAGGGGGTGCAGCGACCACAGGACTCATGGGCGAAGAAGCGCATGGCGTTGAGTGCCGCCGCGCGGGCGCTGTCCTGCTGCGACAACACGATCACCGCCGCGGAGCCAATCAGCGCCCCATGCGCCTGCAGGGCATCGAAATCCAGCGGCAGGTCCGCCAGGCGCGCCGGCAGGATGCCACCCGCCGCGCCCCCCGGCAGGTAGGCGTGTAACCGATGCCCCGGGGCCATCCCGCCGCAATGCTCCTCGATCAGCTCTCGCAGGCTGATACCGGCCGGGGCGCGGCAGACACCGGGCTGGCGCACCCGGCCGGAGACCGAAAAGCTACGCAACCCGCTTCGGCCCCGCCGCCCCTGGGCCGCAAACCATTCTGCTCCCCGCTCCAGAACCTCCCGCACCCAGTAGAGCGTCTCGGCGTTGTTCACCAGAGTCGGACGCTCGAAAAGTCCCCGCTCCGCCACGTAGGGCGGCCGTAGGCGGGGCATGCCGCGCCGGCCCTCAATGGACTCCAGCATGGCCGACTCTTCACCGCAGACATAGGCACCCGCCCCGCGGCGCAGCTCGATCTCGGGCAGCGGGACCATCGCCGCATCCCGCAGCTCCGCCAACGCGCTCGCCAACACCCGTCGGACCAGCGGATATTCGTCGCGCACATAGAGATAGCAACGCGCCGCGCCGACCACTTGGGCGGCGATGAGCATCCCCTCTAGCATCCGATGCGGGTCCCGCTCCAGGTACCAGCGGTCCTTGAAGGTTCCGGGCTCCCCCTCGTCGATGTTCACCGCCAGGTAGCGCGGGGCCGGCTGCTCGCGAACGATGCGCCACTTGCGCCCGGTGGGAAAGCCGGCACCGCCCAGGCCCCGCAGCCCGGCGTGCTCGAGCTCGGCGATGATGCCCTCGGCATCCCGCTGGCCCGCGACTAGGGCGAGAAGCAGCGCATAGCCCCCCGCCGCCCGATAGGCGGCGAGCCCGATCGACGTCACCGGCGGACCGGAGTCAATGGCGCCCTGCTCCAGCGCGCGCAGCACATCCTCGAGGCGGGCAGGGCCGAGGGCGTTCTGCCCCACCACCGCCACCGGGGCGCGCTCGCAGCGCCCCACGCAGGGCACGGCCTGAACGCAAACCCCCTCCCCCAGTGCCCGGCGCAGGGCGACGATCAGCTCACCCGCCCCGCCGAGCTCGCAGCTCAGGGAATCGCACACCCGCACCTTGAGCGGCGGCGGAGGCGTCTCGCCCTCCCGCACCAGATCGAAGTGATGGTAGAAGCTCGCCACCTCGAACACCTCCACCGGGGCGAGGTTGAGCTCCGCGGCCAGGGCCACCACTTGCGCGGCGCCGATGCAGCCGTCCTGGTCCTGGATGCGATGCAGATACTCGAGCAACAGATCCCGCCGCAGGGGCAAGTCCGCGATCAGGCCCCGCACCACCTTCTGCACCCCGGGATCGACGCGATGGCCCCGAGAACGAGCGCGCGTTTGCCGACCCGCTGCCATCCTGATGCCCCTCAGACCAGACCCAGGAAGGGCTGCACCAGCACCCGCCCGCCGATGTCCACGTCCCCCTGCTCGGCGGGGAGCAGGATGAAACAGTCGGCCAGGCTCATGGAGCGGAGCACTCCCGAGCCTTGCTTGCCGGTGAGGTCCACCTCCAGCCGGCCGTCCGGCCCGCGGGCGAGGATGCCGCGCTGGAACTCGGTGCGTCCGGGGCGCTTGCGCATGCGGGCGCGGGAGATAGCCTCCACCAGAAACGGCGCCTCCACCGCGCCGGTCATCAGGAAGCGCAGCGCCGGCTGGACGAACTGGTAGAAGGTGACCATCACCGCCACCGGGTTGCCGGGGAGCCCGAAGAAGAGGCTCCCACCGATGCGCCCGAACACCAGGGGACGACCGGGCTTCATGGCGATCTTCCAGAAGCTCATGGTCCCCAGGGAGGCGAGCAGGTCCTTGATGTAGTCGGCCTCCCCCACCGAGACTCCACCCGAGGTGATGACCACGTCCGCATCCGCCGCGGCACGGCACAGGGCCTCCGCGAGCCGCGGGGGATCATCCGAGACCACCCCCAGGTCGAGCACCTCCACCCCGACTCGCGCCAGCATGCCGAAGAGGGTGTAGCGATTGCTGTCGTAGACCTCGCCCTCCCCGAGCGGCTGGCCGATGGAGCGAAGCTCATCGCCGGTGGAGAAAAAGGCCACCCGCGGCCGGCGCCGCACCGCCACCTCGGCGATGCTGAGCGAGGCCAGGAGCCCCAGGTCCGCCGGGGTCAGAACACGGCCTGGCACCAGCACCTCCGCCCCGAGCGCGATGTCCTCGCCCGCCCGGCGCACGTTCTGCCCTGGCTGATGCCCGGTACCGATGCGCACCCCACCGCCACTCACCTCGGCCTGTTCCTGCATCACCACGGTGTCTGTCCCCAAGGGTATCGGGGCCCCGGTCATGATGCGCACGCAGGCACCACGCCCCACCGCCCCCGAAAATGGGTGACCGGCGAGGGCCTCACCCACCAGCACAAGCTCGACCAGGCCTTCCGTAGGGAGATCCGCGCCACAGAGCGCGTAGCCATCCATGGCCGAGTTGGTGTGGGCGGGCACCTCGCTGGGGGACACCACCGCCTCCGCCAGGACCCGGCCGAGCCCCTCGCGCAGCGCCACCCGCTGAAAGCCACTGAGGGGCTCGAGGCCTGCGAGGATGCGCCGGCGGGCCTCCTCGACCGGGACGGCTTCGGGGTCGAAATCGTCGGCACAGTTCAGCGCCGTGGCGATTGGGGTGGGCATCAGGGGCTCTCCTCGATGGTCAGAGCGGCGTGCACCGAAGGTAGGATGTTAACCCTCCGCGCGTCGGGCGTCGAAACCCTGTGCGGCAGGGGTGAACCCGACCTCGCCGCCGCCCAGCCCTCACCCGCCCCCACGTTGGAAAGCGAGATCGAAGCGCCGGAGAAAGGCCGCGCGCTCGGCCTCTGGGTAGCCCTGGAAGCTCAGGGTCACCGGCGTCTGCGGGAGAACCAGCGCGCCCAATCTCTGCTGCCGCTCGGGCCCGAGCCGGATCAGGAGCAGCCGTGGCGGGTCTTCCACGAGGATCATGTCGTCCTCCCACCGCCACCGGAGCCCCCCCAGCGCCGGTGGAAGCCCGCGCAGGAACTCGGCATGGCCGAGCCCCATGCAGCGCTGCACCACCGCCCGCTCATCGTTCACCCCCCGGCCACGGGAGGCCACAGGGCGAGCACATCGCCCTCCCCCAGCGCCAGGCGGTCCCGCTCCGAGGGCGCTACGAACAGGCCATTGACCACGACCAGGTGGGCCTGCTCGAAGGGGATGCGATGCCGGACCATGAGCTGATGGGGTGTGGTGCCCGCCTCCACCTCCAGGTCCACCGCGTTGTCCTTGGCCCCCGCCGGTAGGTAGGTGCTCAGGGTCGCGAACAGCTTGAGCCGCACCCTCATGCGGCGGCGGCCATCCCCTGGGCGGTCCCCAGGTAGGCCTCCATGAGCCGGGTGGGGTCCTGAACCAGGCGTGCCTTCCAGGCCCCCAGAGGCACCCCGCCCTCGATCAGCCCGCGGATCACCCCCACGTGCTCGGTAAGCCCCAGGCTGCTCGCCCCCACCAGACGGTCTTCGCGAAACTGCAGGTTGAGATAGCGGAAGCGCGCCCGATCCAGAAGCTCCACGGAATCGCCGCCCTCCACCCCTTCCCAATGCCCGAAGGAGGTGGAGACCAGCCCCAGGGTGTCGAGCACATTCATGTTCAGGTTGCCGCGGTGGCTGATGCGACCCTCGCTGACCATGTTGTGGGCCGCCAAGCGCCCGTGCTCCACCGCGGTGGGCTGGATCGCCTGGACCTGGAACCCGGCGGTGGACAGGTCCTTGCCCTGGCAGACATCCCCCGCCGCGTACACCCCCTCGGCGTTCGTCTCCAGGTAGTCCCCCACCCGCACGCC
>JAEHCY010000413.1 GCA_016880695.1 Chromatiaceae bacterium
CGATATCGCCGCAGGCGACTTCGACCGCGCCGCGGAGGCCATTGCCACCGGCGTGACGGCGGCCCGCAAGGCGGCCCCCCAGCTTGCCCGCTACAGCCTGAGCGAGACCGAGTACGCCGCCTGGCAGCGCGACCGCTTCGGTCCGGGCAAGCCGGCCCGGCCGGTGGGCGAGGTGCGGGTCACCGGCCTGGAGCGGGTGAACCCCGGGGTCTTCGATGGCCTGGTCGAGGCCCAGGAAGGCAAGCCCCTGGATCGCGATCGGTTGGAAGAGGACATCCAGAAGAACTACGGCCAAGGCGACTACGAGCGCATCAGCTACCACTTCGAGCCTCGGCGCGACGGCAGCGACCTGCTCATCGTGAACGCGGTGGAGAAGGCCTGGGGCCCCGGCTACCTGGGCTTCGGGCTGGGCATATTGAGTGACAACCGCGGCGATCACTTCTTCGGCCTGCGCGCCACCTACGACCAGACATGGGTGAACCCACTGGGGGCCGAATTTGGCGCCGAGCTCATCTTGGGTAATACCCCGAGCCTGCATGCCGAGCTCTACCAACCACTGAGCCTCGATCGCGCGGGCTTTATCGCCCCCTACCTGGACCTCAACCTGAGCCCCGAGAGTTTCTTCTTCGACGACCGGCGGGTAGCGCGTTACAACGTGGTGCGCGGGCGCGTGGGTGCGGATCTCGGCACCACCTGGAAGGGGACGGAGCTGCGCCTCGGGCCCTATTACGGGCTGACCGACGTGAGCCTCGACACCGGCGCCGCCCAGCTCCCGGAGGAGCGGGTGACCGACACCGGGTTGCGTTCCCGGATCGTCTACGACACCCTCGATAGCGCTGGCGCCCCGCGCTCAGGCACCCGAGTCTCCCTCGATACGCTGAGCCCGCTCAAGGCATTGGGGGCAGATGTGCACTACACCCAGGCACTGCTCAGCGCCACCACCGCCCACAGCTTCGGTCCCAACACCTTCTCCCTTCGACTGAAGGCCGGGACCAGCTTCGGCGAGGACATGCCCTATTACGACCAGTTCCCCTTGGGCGGCTTCCTCAACCTTTCCGGCTACGCCATCGACCAGTTCCGCGGCAATGACATGGCCTTTGGCGCCCTGGTCTATTACCGACAGATCGCCTCCCTGCCCCCGCCCATAGGGCGCGGCCTCTACCTCGGTGCCTCCCTGGAGGCGGGGTGGCTGTCGGCAAGCGTGACCCCCAACACGGGTGGGAAGGTAACCTTGAGCCCGAAGCAGAGTGCCGTCGCCGGCAGCCTCTTCTTCGGCTCGGACACCTGGATTGGTCCTGCCTACCTTGGTCTGGGGGTTACGGGTACCGGAGATCGCGCGTTCTATATCCTGATCGGGCAGCCATGAGCCTTCCTGACGGCACTGAGCCCCGGGACCCCATGCTGGACGGGGCATTCGCCCCGTCCGGAACGTTGGGCAGCCGCTCCAAGGCACCGGCCCCACCGTTGACCGAAAGCCGTGCCTTGTCGGGCGAAAGCCCGTGGCTACAGGCGGAGGGGGTCAGCCGGCAAGGTAGCGGCCGTCATCGAGGCGGCGGGCGTGGCCCAGGCTTGCGAGGGTGGCGAGGAGCTCCGCAACCTTGGTCCGGGGGGCACGGGTAAAGCCCTCGGCCAACTCGGCGGTAGTGGCCGGACCGGCGCGGGCGGCCAGCGTCGCCCGCAGGGCCTGGAACTGCTCGGGCAGGGTCTTGGGCCAGGGGGGCTTGGGACCCGCAACGGCGGGGACGCCGATCCCCGCCAGCTCCGTTTGCGGGCGCGTCTCGCCGGTCGCGACGCCTGCCGGGCACTGGAAGTCGGGCCGCAGCCAGCGGATGAGGCCGCGGGCCTCCTCCGCCGCCCGCTCGCGGTTCAAGGCCACCAGCCGGGTCAACAGCTCCTCCTCCGCCTCCGCCTGCTCCGCCGGTTTGTCCGGCAGCGGCGTGGTCCCGCCCGGCCGGCCAACCAGACGCGGGGCGAGGTCTGCCCAGCCGTAGGCGGCAAGCACGGCGGCGTCGAGCTCGTCGTGGATCTGGCCCAGCACCGAGACCAGGCCCTGCTCGTGGATCGGCTTGTCCTTGGCGCTCAGGGGCTCGCCCCGGCGCAGCTTCTCCAGCAGGTTGTACATGCCGGTCAGGGTGAGCCCCGGGTGCAGGGCCTGGCGCGCCTTGCGGTGGGCGTCCAGATCCTCGGCGAGTTGGCGGATGCGGGCCTTTTGGGGCTCTGCGGCGTCGGGGA
>JAEHCY010000414.1 GCA_016880695.1 Chromatiaceae bacterium
CACCCCCTGGGATTAGCGTCGATCCTGGCCTCAACCGCAAAGCCATCCCGTGAAACGCCTTTTCGCTTGGCTGACTCGCTACTTCGGCTGGATCTCACTCACCAGCCTGGTGACGTTGGGGGGTACATCAATGGTCATGCTGTTGCGTGACTGGACGCTCAAGGGCCTGCTCGGCTGGCTCCTGACCTGGCCAGTACTCGCCGTGGGAATGCTCGCGGGGTTGGTGATGGCCACCATCGGCCTGGGACGGATCTACTTTTATAGCGCCCTGGGTGGCGGCCTGCTTCTGACCCTCCTCGTCGCCTTGGCCTGATACCCGCCACCACTGCAGGCGCCCCGCAGTGGCGCGTCGCAAACCCCTCGACACCCCATCCGCCGGTCCGAAACCCGTGGCATCCGCGGTATTGTCGGAGGAATCCGCACTGGGTCCGCACTGGGTCATTGGCAACCGGCCGTCGGCATGGTATGCGTATACGCTGTGCGCTGATCCGAACAATCCGACAGTGGCGAGCGCCTCGCCGCTGTCCTTGAAATACAAGCACCACCCCGTCACTGAGGAACCCCATTCGATGAAGACGCCCCCTTCGCTGGCTCTCACCCTGTCGCTACTCAGCCTCCTGGTCCTGCCAACGGCGCTGCAGGCCGGGATTCACACCAAGACCGTGGACTACCGCGACGGCGAAGCTGAGCTCCGCGGCTACCTGGTGTGGGACGACTCCAGCGAAGAGAAGCGCCCGGGTATCGTCGTGGTGCACGAGTGGTGGGGGCTCAACGAATACGCCCGTAAGCGGGCCGAGATGCTGGCAAGCATGGGCTATGCGGCCTTCGCGGTGGACATGTACGGCAAGGATCAGGTCACCCAGCACGCCGAGGAGGCCAGGGGCTGGATGAAGCAGATCACCGCCAACGTGGACACCTGGCAGCGCCGCGCGCTGCTCGGGCTCAATCTGCTGCGCGATGAGCCGATGGTGGACACCGAGCGCATGGGCGCCATCGGCTACTGCTTCGGCGGCGCCACCGTCATGCAGATGGCCTACGCCGGCGCCAACCTCAAGGGCGTGGTCAGCTTCCACGGCTCCCTGCCCGTTCCAACCCCAGAGCAGGCCAAGCAGATCAAGGGCCGGCTCCTGATCGCCCATGGTGCCGCCGACAGCTTCATCCCCCAGGAGCGGGTGCTGGCCTTCCAAAAGGCCCTCGACGACGCCGGTGCCCGGTGGGAGATGGACATCTTCGGTGGTGCCCAGCACGGCTTCACCAACCCCGGCGCCGGCGACTACGGTCTCAAGGGGGTGCGCTACGACGAGTATGCCGATCGCCGTTCCTGGGAGCTGATGGCGACCTTCTTCAGCGACCTCTTCGCCATCGAATAGGCCATCGCCGCGTCGTCGGGCCGGCAGACCTCTGGCCCCGGGCAACGCGGCCTCAGCACCGGCACCTTAAGGGTCAGACACTAAATGCTCGTCCGCCGCGCCTCTCGGGTCTCCCGGCTGGTAGGTTACACCCTCGGCATCGAGCAGGTGCCGTAGCACCCTATAGGCTTCCTCGACCTGCGCCCCGCCGCGGAAACCGAGCTCGATGCTCGGCACCTCCCCGAGACGCGGCAGGCTGAACAGCTTCACACCGGGGAACCGTTGGCCGAGTTCGCTCATGATGGGCAACAACCGGCTCTCCACCGCCCCCACCACCCACAGCGAGCGTTCCTCCATCCTGGGAGGCTGCCCCGGGAAATGGGTGTCCAGCACCCATTGCGCCATCGGCCAGGCCATCTCGGGGAACCCCGGCAGGAAAAAATGCCGCCCCAGCGAGAAGCCGGGAATCCGATTGTAGGGGTTCGGGATAAGCTCCGCGCCCTCCGGCAGATCGGCCATCAGGATGCGGTGCGGATAGGCCTCCGCGCCGAAGCGGGCCTCGATCGCCGCCACCGCCCCGGGGTGACGCCACAACCGCACCCCAAAGGCGGCCGCGGCGCAGGCGCGGGTGTGATCATCGGGGGTCGCACCGATTCCACCGCAGACGAAAGCTGCCCCACCCCGTTCCCGCGAAAACCGGAGATGGGCAATGATGACCTCCGGCTCATCAGGCAGCACCCAGTGCCAGGACAGCCGCCGGCCCCGCTGGCCGAGCAGTGCCCGAAACTGGGCGAAGTGCCGATCCTGACGCTTTCCCGAGAGGATCTCATCGCCAATCACCACCAGACCGAAACCGGCCGTCGCCTGCAGATCAGAGGACATCATAAGGACCCACCTTTCTCCCGCGAGGCCATGCAGGGTTTGTCGCAACAATCGCCGCCCGTGCCCTACCCCCACAAACGGTCCTGGGATCGGCGATAATCATAACCAACGAGCTCGCTTTCGCCGATAAGCCACAGAAGCTCCCCGCGCCGAGGAACCCAGAATGCGCCACTGGCTCATGAAATCCGAACCGAACGATTTCAGCATCGACAATCTCGCGGCGATGCCCAACGGCACCGACCACTGGGACGGTGTACGCAATTACCAGGCACGCAACCTGATGCGCGACGAGATGCGGGTGGGAGACCCGGTGTTCTTCTACCACTCCAACTGCGAGCAACCGGGGATCGTGGGACTGATGGAGGTCTGCCGGGAGGCCTACCCAGACTTCACCGCCTTCGATCCCACGGCGAAGCACCATGACCGCAAGAGCCGCCCCGAGAACCCCAGTTGGCTCATGGTGGACGTGCGCTACCTCCGCCACCTGCGCCGCATCATCACGCTGGAAGAACTGAAGCCCTATGCCGCAGGCCCCTTGGCAGACTTCCTGCTGCTGCGCAAGGGCAACCGGCTCTCCGTCCTACCCGTTACCCCCGAACAGTGGGGGTTCATCCTGGCCCTGGAGTAGTCCCGGCGAAAACCCTTGGGCGTCGGTGGTGTATCGATCCCATCAGAGCCAGAATCCCAGGTAGATCAGTCGCGGAGACAGTGGGATACCAGGTAAACGGATCGAGGCAAGCCGGCTCCGCCGCCTTTCCGACCGTCACTCTGCTTTGCTTAGTGGCCCTGATCCACGGCTCAGCGGTTGCAGGGGGTAAAAAACTCGCTGTCCTTCACCTCCTCACACTGCTGACCCGTGGGCGTGAGGGCATCGGGATTCGCGCCCACCAGGCGCTCCTCCAGCTCCATCTTGAGTAGTTGCCGGGCCGGATCGCAGGCTGGACCCTGGGCACACTGGCTGGACGCACCGCAGACCCGTTCGACTAGAATCCGGCAGGGGGTTTCCTTGTCGTTGGGACGCGCCTTCGCGCAAACCGGAAAGCCGCCCTCGTCGGCAAGGGATTCGTGACAACGCACGCTCGCTTCAGTCTGCGGGTGGGCTCCCGCTGAGATCGGCGCGCGCCGCAGCTCGTCGGTCTCCATTCGGAGCAGTTGCCGTGCGAGCACACAAGGCTGATCAACCGAGCACTCTTGGTGAAACCCGCAGGCCTTGCGGATCAGCAGATCGCAATAGCGATCGGCAAGGGTCGAGGGCGGCGCACCTGCACTCCCCCAGGCTCGAATCATGGGCTCGGTGGGCACCGCCGCCCCCTCGCGAACGATCACCACCGAGCCATCGTCGAGCTGATGCACCCCGTTCCACAGGGGCGCGGTTCCACCCTCGTATTGGCGCATCGGCCGATGGGTCTCCGGATCCACACGCAACGTGCTCCCATCACGTAGGGTGCCGCTCCAGGACTCGCCACGCGCACCACTACCGAGGAGCATGAGCCCCACTCCTATCAGTCCGAGCATCCCGCGACCCACCAACATCATGCTTCTCACCCCAGCCAAGAGACAATCAAAACCCGTGGCCTGGTTTCCCGCGCACCCTTGCGCAGTCTGACCCGGACCCCCAGTCTCGCGCCGACAACTATAGCGGCCGTCCCCCTCGGCGTCAGTACCCGCGTACAAGCGGAGCGGGGCACCTGCACACCCCCCACTTTCCTTAGGGTCCGGTCAAGAGATCTAGCACCAAGGGCAAGGTCACCATGGCAAGCAGGGTCTGCGCGGTGATGATGTGCTGGCCATCAGGTGCTCGTCCCCACCCAACTGGCGCGCCAGTATGAAGGAAGACACCGACGTAGGCAGTGCGCCGAACAGCACCGCGATGCGGGTCGGACCCTCCGGCACCTGGAACTGGCCACAGAGGTACCAGACCACCAATGGCATAAGGATCAGCTTGGGAAACGTGCTCAGCACAATGCCACTCACCTCGCGGCGCTCGGCACTGAGGCGCAATGCGGCACCGACCGCGAGCAATCCGAGCGGCAGCGAAGCCCGGCCGAGCACAGCCATCGCCTCCAGCAGCCAGGCGGGCAGCGCTAAACCCACCGCGTTGACCCCAATGCCAAGGGCACAAGCCAGGATCAGCGGATTGCGTAGCACCTCGCGCCCGAGCGCAGACCACCCCCGCTCGCCGCTGTCGCGGAGAACCACCAGCACCCCAACGCACAGAAGATTGAGAAGTGGGATCAGGGTGGCAATGGCCACCGCCGCCAGGGTGAGCCCTTCCGAACCCGCCAGGGCGAAGGCGCCCGCCAGGCCGACATAGGTGTTCTGCCGGATCGCCCCCTGGAACACGGAGGTGAAAGCGGCCGCCGATAAGGGCCAAGCGGGCCGGCTGACCAGGACCAGCGACGAAATGACCAGCACCGCCACGACCAACGCGGTAGCCATACCGAAAAGCCCCTCACCACCCCCGCGGGCCGTCGCCAGGGTAGTGAAGAGCAGGCAGGGAAACAGGAGCCAATAGATCAGTCGTTCCGCCTGGGGCCAGAAGTCCTTGGCCGGAAAACCGCGGCGGGCGAGCAGGAGCCCGAACAGGATGAGGGCGAAGATGGGCAGCAAGGACTGGGCGACGACCATCCCTTCAGCCCCCGGCGGTACTACTGACCTGCTCGAGCGGTGGGGTCACGGGGAGCAGGGAACCGCTCGAGAGCCCACCGGCAGGTCGAGGGAAGGGGGTCAGAGTTGCGCCCACGCCCAACGCAAAGACTCCAACCCTCGCCCTGGTCCGCGCCGCTAGCGGTGTCCCGCTCGCCGAAAGGCTGGTGAGCGAACGAATCTGCTCG
>JAEHCY010000415.1 GCA_016880695.1 Chromatiaceae bacterium
AGCGGCACCTCGATGGCCACGCCGCACGTGACTGGCGCGGCGGCGCTCTACGCCGCAACGCATCCGGGCGCCACGGCGGCAGATGTCAAGAGCGCGATCCTCAACTCGGCGGTGCCCACCGCCTCGCTGTCGGGCAAAACCCTCACCGGTGGCCGCCTCAACGTCAGCGGTTTCTAACCCCATCGAGCCCCCGCAGGCCAACCGCTCCTCTTGGCCCCCACCGGCTGGGGCCAGGCTCCGCCAACTCCCAGCCGGAGATCCCCCGAGGGCGAGCGCAGTCCCGCCCGAGGGCGGAAGTGCGTTTGTCGGGGGGCTTAGGCTCGGCCCCGCTCCCTGAGCGAAGTCGAAGCGAGTGGGTCCCGGTTCCGCTTCGGACACCGGTCCGGGCACGGGCTTCGCATGCTTCGACGCCGCCGAGGTTAAGCTTGCCCAGCGAGCGGTGGCCGAACTGAATCTCCTCGAATCGGTTCTTCCACCGACACCCCCCAGAAAAAAATCTCCGCCCCCTTCCTCTCATCCCCGCCACCGCTTTGGGTGGCGCCACACCTCGAGCCCACCGCTTTCGCACGCCGGACATCCCGCGATTGTGGCGTTTCCTGAGATTCTGGTCACAAAACCGGACTCTGGGTAGTTTATTTCTGATTTTCAATCGGTTATCTTTACGCACTTCGTTGGCACGGAAGCGATTCGGTAGCTCCTGGTGAGGCGGCGCAATGCCGCGGTTAAGGAGAAACACGGGCACGTTTCAAATGGCGCGCCCGATTTCTTGGGTTTTGCGTCTCTTAAGGTACCTATGAGAACTGCATCGGTTGGGCGCAAGCCCGAGTATTTCGCTTTTTTCTCCGTTACAACCACCTTCCGCAGAACGACAAACACACCAAGCTCGGATCGGTCCGCGACGGCGTGGGGATCGGCTTGGCTCCTCGTTCTGGCGCTCAGCCTCTGGCCACCGCTGGCCCCATTCGCCTCCGCCGCGGATAACGGCGCTGGGGCGCGTGCTCAAAGCCTCACCCAGGCGCTGACGGGTCTCAATCAGGCCTACCGACAGGCCGCCCCCACCGCCCGCACCCGAGCGATGAACGACCTCCTGTCCCTGGCAAGGGAACGGCGCGCCCTGCTCGCCGAGCTGATGGCGAGCGACCCTGGCGCCGTGCTGGATGCCGCGCTACCGGAGGAGACCCGCCGTGCGCTGCCCGCCCAGGTACAGGCCCTGCTGGAGCAGCCCGTGGCAGTCGAAGGCGAGATCGAGGTGTTGTATGAAGACTACGCCGACGGCCACGCCAGGCTGCTGCATTTCCTTAAGGTTTTCGATGAGCGGTTCGCGCTGCACTTCCGCGCGGCGCCTCCAGGGCTGCTGTCGGGCACGGCGGTCAAGGCAAGCGGTGTGCAGCTCGACACTGCCATGGCGCTGGAGTCGGGCGCGAGCATTCTCACCTTGGCGGCCGGTGGCGGGGCCCAAGATGGCAGCAACGGCGGCACGCCAGCAGCCGTGCCGGGCACCCTCGGCGAGCAGCGGACCCTGGTAATGCTGGTCAACTTCGAGGACCAGCGCGCCGAGCCCTACACAATCGCCGATGCCGAGGACAGGGTCTTCAGCAGGGTAAGCGACTTCCTCCTGGAAAGCTCGTACGGCCAAACCTGGCTCGTTGGAGAGGTGGTCGGTTGGCTCACCATCCCCCTGACCAGTACCGTCTGCGATTCCACCACCCTGGCCAGCCAGGCCGATAGCGCCGCCCAGGCCGCCGGCGCAAACCTGTCCGCCTACACGAGGCTTGTTTACTTTTTCCAGAACGCCTGTGGCGGAAAGGGCATTGGCACGGTGGGAGGCAATCCCTCGCGGGCCTGGATCATCGGGGAGCTGGATACCCAGGTCGTGGCCCACGAACTAGGGCACGGGCTCGGACTCTGGCACGCAAAATCGTTGGACTGCGGAGCAACCACGCTGGGCAGCAGTTGCACCGTCTTTGCCTATGGTGATCCCTTCGATGCCATGGGCAATACGGCACTCGGCCACTACAGCGCCTTTCAGAAGGAGCGCTTGGGCTGGCTTGGCGCCGGTGTCTCGCCCCCGATCACTACGGTCACCGGGAGCGGAACCTACAGCCTTGCGCCGCTCGAGTCCGATGACCCTCGTGCCAAGGCGCTGAAGATCCTGAAATCGACGGACCCGAGCACGGGAGAGCGGACCTGGTACTATCTGGAATTCCGCCAGGCGATCGGCTTCGACGGGTTTCTCGCTGGCAATGCGAACGTGCTCGACGGCGTGCTGGTCCACACCGCATCGGAATCGACCGGCGACAGCAGCTTCCTGCTGGACATGACCCCGGCGAGCGGACTGCTGAACTTCCAGGACTGGGCCGATCCCGCCCTGACCACGGGCGAGCGTTTCGAGGACTCCGATGCGGGCGTCATCCTGACGACCGATTGGGTGAGCGGCACTGAGGCGGCGGTGAACGTGCTGTTCGCCCCGGGATCGATCGATCAGCCGACCCTAACCTTGGCCACCGGTCAGACAAGCTATGCGCGGGGGCAGACGGTCTCCCTCGTGGCCGAAGTGACTACCAGGGGCGCTCCGGTGGTCGGTGCCACAGTGAGCTTTACCATCAGCAAATCCAACGGCGCAGCGGTGTCGGGAAGCGCGACCACCGGGGCCGATGGTATTGCCCTGTACAGACTCCGGCTGCGCAAGCAAGACCCCATCGGCGCCTACCAGGCGGCTGCTATCTCATCAGCGGATGGAATTCGGGTCGCCGGGGCGACGGCCTTCACAGTTCAGTAGGCGACTCCGCGCGCTTCACCCTGTATCCAGAAACAAAAAGACCTTCCGCCGGGCTGGCAGGGGTGCCGCCGGCGGAAGGTCTCGGGTTGCTATTGCCCTCGCACTGGGTCGACGACCGGGGCCTCTTCCTGGAGGGAGAGACGCCTGATCGCTTCCCGCGAGTCCCCTGTTACGGCGTCGTGCTCACCGACACGATCGCATCGTCAGTCAGCGAGTCGGTCTTACCGTCATCATCCGTCACGCCGGCCGTTAGGACGTTCGTGTGGGTGATGTCGCAATTACTACTCGTGATCCGCCCCACAAAGGTGCAGGTGTAGTTGCCGCCCGGGCTGACCACTGGCTTCGTTGGCGACAACGAGCAGCCCGTGCTCACGACTGCTTCATACCCCGAGCCGGCGGCATGCGCCGTGGTAACGTCACCGAACTTGTCGTCGGCGAGCGAGTTCACCGTAAGGTCATCCACCAAGGAGTTGTTGCTCACTACCACCTGGTAGGTCGCATCCAACTGACAATTGGCGGTCAACTGGGCGGTCTTCTGCATCGTCGGCGCGGTATACACATCGGTGATGTCCACATCGGCGTCATCGTTACCGCAGATCTCCGTGGTGCTGCCCGCCTGGGACACGCACGCCTCTACGACATCGGTAACCCTGGCGCCGGCATTGCCCGAAACCGCGGCTTTGAACGAACAACTGGTGCTCGCACCCGGGGAAAGCGTGATGCCGATCTTTGCCGGGCAGGTGTTATCGGTCACGTTGGGATTCGCCGCACTGCCGAGATCGCCATATAGATCGTCGTTGATACTCTCGACGACGACGGACTCGATCGATGCCGTATTCTGAATTAGCACGCTGTAGGTCACCGTGCCACCCGGCTCAGGAACCTGGATCGGCGATGCGTCTTTCGTTACGCTGATGGTCGCCTCCTCAACCGTCACGGGGACGGTGAAGGTATCGTCGCAGACGCACTTCGCCTTCGTGTCCGGCTTGAAGTCAAACGCATCGGTGATGGGATCACAAACTGTTCCCTGATTGCTGTGCCAACTCGTGCAGTTGGGTAGCTTCAACTGATTGGTGCCCGGGGCCGCCTCGCAGAGAACATCGGGGATCGTGAAGGTTACATTGTACGTCCCCGAATTGAGGTCGCCGCAGGCGTCGCCATCGAGGTTCAGTGACGGCACGTTAGGCGGAGGGGGTGGGGTAAGGGCGCTGAGCGAGCATTGCCCCGCGGCGCCATTCCCATCGCCCCTGGCATTGGAACCGCCGTCGATTCTGAAGAAGAAGCCGGCATCGTACCGGGCATTGGCGGTTACGATCGTCTCGAACGTCGCCGTGAGGTCGAAGGTCGTACCTCGGGTACAAGAC
>JAEHCY010000416.1 GCA_016880695.1 Chromatiaceae bacterium
GAGGAAGAACGCGTGCTGTTCGCCGCCATCAAGAACAAGCTGGCCACCTCCCCCGGGTGGTACTCCTCCCGCATCAAGCACATCAAGGGCGTGACCGAGGAAACCACTACCGGCGTGCATCGCCTCTACCAGATGGCCGAGGAAGGCCGCCTGAAGTTCCCGGCGATCAACGTCAACGACTCGGTTACCAAGTCCAAGTTCGACAACCTTTACGGCTGCCGCGAGTCTCTGGTGGATGGCATCAAACGCGCCACCGACGTGATGATCGCGGGCAAGATCGCTTTGGTTTGCGGATATGGCGACGTGGGCAAGGGCTGTGCCCAGTCCCTGCGCGGCTTGGGCGCAAGCGTCTGGATCACCGAGATCGACCCCATCTGCGCCCTGCAGGCCGCCATGGAGGGGTACCGGGTGGTGACCATGGAGCAGGCCGCTCCCCTTGCCGACATCTTCGTCACCGCCACCGGTAACCTGGACGTCATTACCCACGACCACATGGCGTCGATGAAGAACCAGGCCATCGTCTGTAACATCGGCCATTTCGACAGCGAGATCGACGTCGCCAGCCTGCATCGCTACCAGTGGGAGAACATCAAACCCCAGGTCGACCACATCATCTTCCCCGATGGCAAGCGCATCATTCTCTTGGCCGAGGGGCGCCTGGTGAATCTGGGCTGTGCCACCGGGCACCCAAGCTTCGTTATGTCCAACAGCTTCAGCAATCAGGTCCTAGCCCAGATCGAGCTGTTCGCTCGCACCAACGAGTACGCGCGGGAGGTCTACGTGCTGCCGAAGCGGCTCGATGAGGAGGTGGCGCGGCTGCATTTGGGCAAAATCGGCGTCCAGTTGACCGTCCTTACCCCGGCGCAGGCCCAGTACATCGGCGTTCCGGTGGATGGTCCCTACAAGCCGAGCTATTACCGGTACTGATTTGTTCGGACAAGCGCTTGGGTAGGCGCGATCGCGCCTACCCTGAGTAAGCCGCGCCGGAGGGCTCCGCAGCCCTACCCCGGACCCGGGCGCTTCTCGCCGATGCCACAAAAACAGGCTTTGCAATGGGCACAGGAGGTGCCCGTAGACGGCCACTCCCCTGGCCGAACAGGGCTCGCGTAGAAGGGGCCACGGCAAGGGGCAGTCCCCAGCCGATCGCATCGCGGCAAGCGGCACCAGTCCTTGATCGGCCCACTCATCGCCCGGGATAATGGCCACGCCCCTTGTTCCGCAACACGAAGGAAGCCGTTTGAACACCCACAGCTCACCGGAAAGGGTCTTCAGCTTCGAGCTATTCCCGCCCAAGACCGCAGCGGGAATGGAGAAGCTACAAACCAACGTGCTGCACCTCGCCGCCCTCGGCCCGCGCTATTTTTCGGTCACCTACGGCGCGGGAGGCTCGACCCGCGACCGCACCTTCGAGACCGTGACCTGGTTGCGGGCCCAGGGGCTGGAAACCGCCCCGCACATCTCCTGCATCGGATCGAGCCGAGCCGAGATCCGCGAGCTGCTCGCAGGCTATACGACGCTGGGCATCCGGCGTCTGGTGGCCCTGCGGGGTGATCTCCCCTCGGGTATGGGTGTCGGTGCCACCGGGGATTTTCGCTACGCCAGCGAGCTGGTGGCCTTCATCCGGGAGGAGACCGGCGAGCGGTTCCACATCGAGGTGGCCGCCTATCCCGAGTTCCACCCCCAGGCAGCCAACGCTCAGATCGACCTCCGCAACTTCAAACGCAAGGTCGAGGCCGGTGCCAGCGCCGCCATCACCCAGTACTTCTACAGCGCCGACGCCTATCTGCGCTTTGTCGAGAGCTGCCAGGCCGTGGGGCTGACGATCCCCATCGTCCCCGGGATCATGCCCATCACCAATTACTCGCAACTGGCACGCTTCTCCGATGCCTGCGGCGCCGAGATCCCCCGCTGGCTGCGCAAGCGGCTGGAGGCCTGCGGGGATGACGTGGAGAGCATCCGCACGCTGGGTCACGATGCGGTGGTGAGTCTGTGCCGGCGCCTGCTGGCGGAAGGGGCCCCAGGGCTACACTTCTACACCCTCAACCAGGCTGCCCCCACGTTGCGGATCTGGCAAGCGCTCGGGCTCCCCGCGGCGGAGCAACCCCACTCCGACGCAGAGGCCGACGCCGAGACCAACGAAGGCTGCTAAACGCCGCCCCGGCCGCA
>JAEHCY010000417.1 GCA_016880695.1 Chromatiaceae bacterium
CCATGCCATTACCCACATCTCTGCTGGCCGGCTGAGACGGCCGGGGCTGGACACAGGCCGGCGAAGCGGGTGAAATCCGCCCCCATCATGAGCGATGGGACAAGGGCAGATGATCGAGGCAGGCGTTGGCAAGCTGTGCGGACGGCCGCTGAGTGCGGCGGACCTGGAGACGATCCGGCGGGCGATTGGGGAAGCCGACCCACCGGTGCGCGCCGAGGTGGCGCGGCGGGTGTGCGCTGCCCTGGGATGGCATGACACCTTGGGCCGCCCGAAGCTGATGAGTTGCCGGGTGGGGCTGCTAAGCCTACACCGTGCGGGCCTGATCGAACTGCCGGCGGCGCGCAACGGCAACGGCAATGGTCGGGGCCTGGTCAAGCCGCCCGATGCCTGGCCGGCGGAGCAGCCGCTGGGCGGATCGGTCGGGCAACTGGGCGGTCTGCGCCTGGATTCGGTTGCGGGCAAGTCGGCCTCGCGGTTGTGGAACGGGCTGATCGAGCGCTGGCACTACCTGGGCTACACGCCGTTGCCCGGTGCGCAACTGCGCTATCTGATCCAGTCGGATCACGGGGTCTTGGGCGCGCTCGGCTTCGGGGCGGCGGCCTGGAAGGTAGCGGCGCGCGACCGCTGGATCGGCTGGGAGCGCCCCGCGCGCGAGGCCCATTTGGGGCGTGTGCTCAACAACGCCCGCTTCCTCATCCTGCCCTGGGTGCAGGTGAACAACCTCGCCTCCAAGGTTCTGGCACTGGCCGCGGCGCGGGTGGGCACGGACTTCGCCGCGCGCTATGGCGTGCCGCCGGTGCTTCTGGAGACCTTTGTGGAGACGCCGCGGTTTCGTGGTACCTGCTACCGGGCGGCCAACTGGCAGTATGTGGGCGAGACTCAAGGCCGGGGCAAGTGCGATGTCGCCCATCGGGCGGCGCTGCCGCGCAAGGCGGTCTACGTCTACCCGCTGGCAGCGGACTTCCGCGCCGCGCTGGGGGTGGCATGAGCGCCCTGGCGGCCGAGCTCGACGGCATCGATCTGGGCGACCAACGCCTGAACCGGCGTGCGCGCCAGGTGTTGGCCAAACTTGGCGACAAACCCACGGTGAGCATTCCCGCCGCCTGCGCTGGCTGGAGCGAGACTCGCGCCGTCTATCGCCTGTTCGACCAGGAGCAGGTCACCGCCGAGGCCGTGCTCGCCCCCCACATCGCCTGTACCCTCAAGCGCATCGGGGCGCACCCGCGGGTGCTGTGTATCGAGGACACCAGCGAACTCGACTACACCGGCAAACCCTCCATGCAGGGCTTGGGACCGCTCAACCTGGAGACCCGCCAGGGGCTCTACCTGCATCCAACGCTGGCCGTGACCCCCGAGCGGCTCTGCCTGGGGCTGCTCAATGTCCACCGTTGGGTCCGCGAGCCCGGTAGCCTGGGGCAAGACAAGGACCCCAACCGCCCCCTGGAAGAGAAGGAAAGCGTGCGCTGGGTGGACGGCTACCGGCAGGTCGACGAACTCGCTGAACAACTTCCCGACACCCGCCTGGCCTATGTGGCCGACCGCGAGGCCGACATCTATGACCTGTTCGTCGAGGCCCCCTGCCCCGAATTTGCCGCCGACTGGCTGGTCCGCGGTCAGCACGACCGCGTCCTGGCCAATGGCAAGACGCTGCGCCAGCACTTGGCCGAAGCCCCGGTGCTCACCGAAACGACCTTCGAGCGGCCCGCCAGCCACGGCGTCAAGGCCCGCACGGTCCACCAACAGATCCGCACCGTGCGCGTGACACTGCCGGCCCCCCATCGCCCAGACCGCATCCTCCCCGACGTGGAGATCACCGCCATCCTGGCCACCGAGCCCCATCCGCCCGCTGGCGAGGAGCCCGTCGAATGGCTGTTGCTGACCAACTTGCTTGTGGACACCCCCGCACAGGCCCTAGAGAAGTTGCAGTGGTACCTTTGCCGCTGGCAAATCGAGGTCTTTTTTAGAATCCTCAAGACCGGCTGCCGCATCGAGAAGCTGCAACTGGAGAAGCTCGAACGCCTTGAACCTGCCCTCGCCTTCTACATGATCGTGGCCTGGCGGGTCTTGTTCCTCACCATGCTCGGACGCGAATGCCCGGAGATGCCTTGCGACGTGGTTTTCGCTACCGCAGAGTGGCACGCCGTCTATATCGTTACCGAGCGCAAGCCTCCGCCCGACACTCCCCCCACGCTCGACTGCATGGTACGCATGATCGCCAGCCTCGGTGGCTTTCTCGGCCGCAAATCCGATGGGTTCCCAGGCCCCCAAACCCTATGGATCGGACTCCAGCGCGCCGCCGATTTCGTGCTTGCAATGGAGGCCCAACGCGGCGTCGGGGAGGGGAGATATGGTTAATAGTCAGGGCATGGATGGAGGGACCGCCGGCCTCCCGCTCTCACTGTCCCAGGACCCCTCTCATAACCACCAGAGCCGCGCAATAGCGAAGCGTATTGCGCCGAAGGGAAAGAAATCCATGCGGCGCATTATGGCTGCTCCGCCCAGACCCGCTCCAGGCGCCGGCAGGCGACCTCGAACCAATGGGGGTCCAGCTCGATGCCGATGAATCGGCGGCCGGAGCGTAGGGCCGCCTCGCCAAAGGCGCCGGAGCCCATCACGGGATCACAGACCAGATCGCCTGGGAGGCTGTGCAGCCGCATGAAGTGCGCCCCCAAGGCGACGGGCTTTTCGGTGGGGTGCTGGTCGGCGGATGGGATCATCTTGCCGATGCCCTCCTGGGTGGCTTGGCAGCGGCGGATGATGTTCTCGACCTTGCGGCTGCGGTCATACCACCTGGACTTGCCGGACCCGCTCTTTTCCGCCACCAGAACAAATTCATAGGAGCGCCGATAGTGCCAGCCCATGCCGATCTTGCCCTTGTCCCACACCACCGTCTGCTTGAAGCGCAACAC
>JAEHCY010000418.1 GCA_016880695.1 Chromatiaceae bacterium
AGGGGGCGGTAATCGGTGGCAGGGGGATCGACACCTTGCCCTCGGCACTGGGCGCAGAGGGATGTGACTTACTTTCTACCGGCATGCCGGGCAGGCGAATGGCGAGTAGCCCACTGAGGTCCGTGGGGCTCTGCCACCAGAGGAACAGAAGACCCGCGACGCTCAGGGCGATCAGCCAGCTCACCAAGCGGACCAGGAGATGGCTGCTGTGGATCTCTCTTTTTGCCGGCGCGGGCACCCGCGGTAGCTGCGCCGGATCGGAGGGGCGTCCGCTGGACAAGCGGCGCAGCAGGGGCTCTTCGTCGAGGTCGAGGAGTCGCGCGTAGTTGCGAATGTAGCCACGGGCGAAGACGGGGCCTGGAAGCGCGCTGTAGTCGTCCGCCTCGATGGCGGAGAGGGCGGCGGGCTTGAGGTGAAGCATCTGGGCGACGCGCTCGATCTCCAGGCCGCGGGCCTCGCGGGCACTGCGCAGGCGCCTGCCAGGGGTTTCGAGCTCGTCGCTCGACCGATCCTGTGCTACGAACTGGGCATTCATCGATATCAAGGCTGCTTGAGTTTGGGGATCTCCGGGGAGTCCGGGAAACGCTCCTGCAACACACGTTCATAACGTTTGGCTTGGGCCTTGTCACCCAGCCCGCGCTCGATGCGCACCCCCAAAGCGAGGGCCTCAACCGTGGGCGGATTCGCCTGCAGGAATCGGGCGATGTAGTCCTTGGCACTCGAGAGATCACCCCGAGCGTAAACGAGCTCCGCCATCTGGTACAGGGCGGGGCCAAATTGCGGGCTCGCGGACAGGGCCTGGCGGAAGTATTCCTCCGCCTTCGCACTGTCGCCGGTGCGGCGCACGCAAATTCCGGCGTTGGTCAGGGCAATCCAGGGGGTGGGGTAGAGGGGGTTCTTGAGGGCCGCCTGGAACTCCTCATCCGCCGCTGGGTATTGCTTCTGATTGCACAGGAATGAGCCATAGGCGTTACGGATGTAGGGGTCCTTGGGCGCTAGGCGGACGGCCTGGGTGAAATTCTCGCGGGCCTGATCATTCTCCCCCAGTTGCTCGTAGAGCAGACCGAGAACGTTGTAGGTCGGGGCGTAGCTGGGGTCGAGTTCCTGGGCGCGCTTGAGCCGCTGTAGCGCCACGGCAGGCTGGCCGCGTTTGAGATACTCCACCCCCATGCCGACATAATCGGCGGCCGGGCTGTCGCCCTGAGCACGCGCCGACACGCCGGTGTCATCGTCCGCGGTCGGTGCCAGGGCGCAGCCCGAGAGCAGGAGGGCGCCGGCCAGGACGCTCACCCCAAGGGAGGAAAGATGTCGCATCAGCAGGCGACCAAGCGGCTTTCCGCCAGGATGCGCAGGTGCCGGCGGCTGCGGTCCTGCACCCGGCCCACGAGTTGACCGCAGGCGGCATCGATGTCCTCGCCGCGGGTCTTGCGGGTGACCGCGAGGATACCCGAGCCCATCAGGACCTGACGGAAGGCCTCGACCCGCTCGGGGGGGGAGGTGCGGTAGCCACTGCCAGGGAAGGGATTGAACGGGATCAGGTTTAGCTTGGCCGGGAGGTCGCGGAGCAGTCGCACCAGCTCCCGCGCTTGGGTGTCGCTGTCGTTGACCCCATCGAGCATGACGTACTCGAAGGTCACCTTGCGCCGGCGATCGCCGGCGATGAATGCTCTGCAGGCCGGCAGGAGCTCGCCCAAGGGGTACTTGCGGTTGATTGGCACCAACTCGTCGCGCAGTGCGTCGTTCGGAGCGTGCAGGGATACCGCCAGGCTCACATCGCTCACCTCCCGAAGCCGGCGCAGGGCCGGCACGATGCCCGCGGTGCTCAGTGTCACCCGATACTTCGAGAGGCCATAGGCCAGGTCGTCCTGCATCAGGCTCATGGCCCGGACCACGTTGTCGAAGTTCGCCAGTGGCTCCCCCATGCCCATCATCACCACGTTGGTCAGGGGGTGATCGGGTTTCTGCCGCACCGCCACCCACACCTGGCCGATGATCTCCGCCACGCTCAGATTGCGGTTGAAGCCCTGCTGGGCGGTGGAGCAGAAGCGGCAATCGAGTGCACAGCCCACCTGGGAGGAGACGCACAGGGTGTTGCGGCCTTCCTCAGGGATGAATACGGTCTCGATGCGATTGCCGCAGTCGAGCTCCAGGAGCCACTTGTGGGTGCCGTCGCGGGATTGCTGATCGATCACGATCTCGGGGGTCCGCACCTCCGCGACCGTCTCTAGCTCGGTGCGCAGCCGCTTGCCGAGGTCGGTCATGGCGGCAAAGTCGGTGACCCCGTGCTTGTGGATCCACTTGAGCACCTGGCGGCCGTGGAACGGCTTGTGGCCGCGCCCCCCGAAGAATGCCTCCATGCCGGGGCGATCAAGATCGAGAAGGTTAATCCTCGACATCCTGCGGCTGCTGTCCCGGGGCCTTAGCGGGTGCGCTCGCAGATCCCTTCCGGGAAGAAGAAGGCGATCTCCACGCGGGCGGTGTCCGGGCCATCGGAGCCGTGCACGGCGTTCTCGTCCAGGGTCTGGGCAAAGTCGGCGCGGAGTGTCCCGGGGGCGGCCTTCTTGGGGTCGGTGGCACCCATGAGCTCGCGGTTCTTGGCGATAGCGTCCTCGCCCTCGAGAACCTGCACCATGACCGGTCCCGTGGTCATGAAGGCGATGAGGTCTTCGTAGAACGGCCTGTCCTTGTGCACGCCATAGAACTTGCCCGCCTGCTCGCGGCTGAGGTGCAGCATGCGTGCCGCCACGATGCGGAGGCCGCCCGCTTCGAAACGGCGGTAGATCTCACCGATCAGGTTCTTGGCTACCGCGTCGGGTTTGATGATGGAAAGGGTGCGTTCGATCGCCATAGGTCGCTCCGGATTCTCGGTTGGTGAAAGACCCTAAGGGGGCGCCAAACGTGCCTCCCCTCGCGGCGGAGGCTTCCGCGACACGCATCCCCCGCAGGGTCCATTCGGAAAAAGTCCTAAATTTTAGCCATTCGCTACGGTGTCAGGCAATCGAAGTCAACGGCGCCTCTCGGGGCGTGACGGATGACAGGGGTTTTCGGCGTCGCCATAATCCCGCGGGGTACTGGAAACTGGAGCCTGCGCCTATGGCCAACTTCGATGTCTTCAACGGCGACGCCGATGGTCTGTGTGCGCTCCAGCAGTTGCGCCTGGCGGAGCCGATGGAGACCACCCTGATCACCGGGGTCAAGCGCGATATCGCGCTGCTGGGGCGTGTGGAGGCCGGCCACGGCGATCGGGTCACAGTGCTGGACATCTCGCTCGAGAACAATCGTGAGGCCCTCCAAGCCCTGCTGGACCAGGGGGTACGGGTGCGCTATTTCGACCACCACTTTCCCGGTGAGATCCCGTCCCACCCGGGGCTGGAAGCCCACATCGACACCCAGCCCGACAAGGGCACCAGCCTGCTGGTAGACGATTTTCTGGCCGGCCGGCACCGCGCCTGGGCGGTGGTGGGCACCTTCGGCGACAACTTCGATCAGGCGGCGGAGCGGGCGGCGGCCCCGCTCGGGTTGGGCGAGGACGATCTCACCCTGCTCCAGGAGCTGGGTATCTACCTCAACTACAACGGTTATGGGAGCACTCTCGACGATCTTTGGTTCCCGCCCGCTGTGTTGTTCCGGCGTCTGCATCCCTACGCCGACCCCCTTGAGTTCATCGCCGCGGACGAGGCCTTTCGCATTCTCAAGGAAGGTTACCACAGCGACATGGCGCGTTGTGCCGCGCTGCGCCCCGAGCGGGAGACTCCTGGTCACGGACTTTATCTGTTGCCGGCCGAGCCCTGGGCGCGCCGTGTCGGGGGTGTGCTCGCCAACCGGCTCGCCCAGTCGGCCCCAGAGCGGGCCCACGCCCTGCTGACGCGTAAACCCGAGGGCGGGTTCGTCGTTAGCGTGCGGGCACCCCTGGCGCAACCCACGGGGGCGGAGGTGCTTTGTCGCGGCTTCCCCACCGGGGGGGGTAGGCGGGCGGCCGCCGGCATCAATCACCTTCCCGAGAGCGCCTTCGATGCCTTCGTGGGCGCCTTTCTCGCGGCGTTCTGAGCGGCGATTCGGTGCTGCTCTTTCCGAGGTGCTAGCGACGCCGGTCCACTTCCAGGACGTCCGGGATCTGGATCACCTTGTTCATCAGGCCCGCGAGCTGCTCCGCGTTGTGGATCTCGACGGTGAAAAGCATGCGGGCGAGCCGGCGGCTGTCGTCGGTTTGGGTGCTGACGGCGAGCACGTTGAGGTCTTCGTTGGTCAGGATGGCGGAGATGTCGCGCAGCAGGCCCTTGCGGTCGGCGGCCAGCACCAGTATGTCCACGGCAAAGGTGGCCTCTGCGATGCGCTGGCCCCAGTCGACCTCGATCAGCCGCGCACGCTCCTCATCGGGTAGGTGGCGCAGGTTGGGGCAGTCTTCGCGGTGCACGCTCACCCCTCGCCCGCGGGTGACGTAGCCGACGATGCGGTCCGGCGGCACTGGTTTGCAGCAGCGAGAGAGGTGGGTCATCAGGTCGTCGACGCCTGCGACCACCACCTCTCCCCGCCCGGGGCGCGGCGCTGGTGGTGCCTCGGTGGGGGGCGGCGGGGCCTTCGCTTGGGTGGGGCGGCGCTCGCCCAGCGCGCCCGCGGCCTGGGCGGCGGAGACGTCGCCGCGGCCGATGGCGGCGAGCAGATCCTCGGGCTTGTGGAAGCCGTAACGGCTGGTCAGGCGCTCGAGATCGGGTTTCTCGCTAATCCCCTGGCGGGTCAGCTCGCGCTCAAGGGCGGTCCGGCCCTGGCTGAGGTGCTGGTCGTAGTCCTGCTGCTTGAACCACTGGCGCACCCGGTTGCGTGCCCGTGAGGTCTTGAGGTAACCGAATCCGGGAATCAACCAGTCGCGGCTCGGGGTGGCGTTCTTCGCGGTGAGGATCTCAACCGTATAGCCACTCTGTAGCGGCTGGTTGAGGGGCAGGAGCCGGTTGTCCACCCGGGCGCCGCGGCAACGGTTGCCGATCTCCGAGTGTATGGCGTAGGCGAAGTCCAGCGGTGTCGCGCCCTTCGGCAGCTCTATCACCTTCGCCTGCGGGGTCAGCACATAGATGTGCGAGGCCTCGAGCTCGCTCTTGAATCGCTCCAGGAGGTCATCCGCGGTCGCGGCGTCCTTGAGCTCGAGCCAGTGACGCATCCAGGCCACCCGCCGCTCGAAATCGGAGTCGTGTTGGGCACTCTCCTTGTAGCGCCAGTGGGCCGCCACACCGAGCTCGGCGTGGCGGTGCATGTCCTGGGTGCGAATCTGGATTTCCAGAGGCTTACCATCGGGACCGACCACGGCGGTGTGCAGTGACTGGTACAGGTTTGCCTTGGGGGTGGCGATGTAGTCGTCGAATTCCCCGGGGATGTGCTCCCACAGGCCATGGACCACGCCGAGGGCCGCGTAGCACTCGGCCACGTCACCGACCAGGATGCGCAGGGCGCGCACATCGAAGATGCGGTCGAAGTCCACCGCCTTGCGCTGCATCTTCTTCCAGATGCTGAAGATGTGTTTGGCCCGGCCGGTGACCTCGGCCTCGATACCCAGCTCCTGAAACTTGGTCTTGATGGCCTCGATAACCTGGGCGATGAAGTGCTCGCGGTCGGCGCGGCGTTCATCGAGGAGGCTCGCGATGCGGCGGTATTCCTCTGGGTCCAGGTAGCGCAGGCTGAGGTCTTCCAGTTCCCATTTGAGCTGGCCGATACCCAGGCGGTTAGCCAGGGGGGCGTAGATCTGCTGGGTATCGCGGGCGATCTTGCGGCGGGCCTCGTCATCCAACCCTTTGATGCGGCGCATCAGGTGCAGGCGTTCGGCCAGCACCACCAGCACCACCCGGATGTCCTCGGCCATGCCGAGCAGCAGCCGGCGTAGGTTTTCCGCGTGCTGGGTTTCGTCCTTGGCGGTGACTACGGCATCGACGTTGGTGATTTCGGCGATGCGGCCGAGGTCCGCCACCATGCGCGCCACGCCCTTGCCGAATTCCCGCTGGAGGGATTCCTCACTGACCTCGGGGTGGGGGAGAACGCCGTTGAGCAGCGCAGCCGCGAGGGTGGTGCAGTCGAGTCGCAGCCCCGCGAGGATTTCGGCGGTGGCGAGGGCATGGCGCAGCGAGGTTTCCCCCGTATCGCGCCGGGTGTCCCGATGAGCGCCCAAGGCGAAGCGACAGGCCCCCTCGAGCCGGACCTTCTCCTCGCTGCTATAGCGGGGGCCGAGCGAGTCCAGCCAGTGCTGACAGGCCGCCTCGTCGGTGTGCTGCGCTCCAGGTAGGTTGGTTTTGGTTGAGACCACAGGCGGGCGGTGCCGGGGATCAGGGCTCGTGAATCAATCTGCTGGGCGATCCGATCAGGGCGTTGCGTCCTCGCGTGCCCCTTCGCCTATCTGTGGGAGAGGCTACGGGGACTCGCCGCGGGGCGCCTTGTGCTCGGCCCGCTGTTGCAGTCTCTGCGGCCCGAGAGGGGGCGTTGGCCCAGTCGGTGTGGGCCGCGCTCAATCGAGCACGTGGCTGACCAGCCCGTCTGCCAGCTTGGGCTCGAACCAGGTGGACTTGGGCGGCATCACCTCGCCCGAGTCGGCTACCGCCATCAGATCCTCCATGCGCGTGGGATAGAGCGCAAAGCCCACCGCGCTGGGCTCACGGTCTACCCGCTCGGTGATCCCGGCAAGCCCGCGGATGCCGCCCACGAAGTCGATGCGATCGTCGCGCCGCGGGTCGGCGATGCCGAGGATTGGCTCGATGAGGTTGTCCTGCAGCAGGCTCACATCGAGCCGCGCCACCGGGTCGTCCCGGGGGATGCGCTGCTCCTCGAGTGTGAGCCGATACCAGCGGCCCTGCAGATACATGCCAACCTCCGCCGGGCGTGCGGGCTTCACCGCTGTGGGGCTCGGCTCCACCCGGAAGGGCACCGCTACCCGGGCCAGGAAGCTCGCCGGATCGAGGCCCTGGAGGTCGCGCACCACGCGGTTGTAGTCGAGGATCTGCATCTGGGTGTGGGGAAAGATCACCGCCAGGAAGTACTCGTAGGCATCGTCCCCGCTGGGGTGGGGGTTCGCAGCGCGGCGGGTGGTGGCCACCCGCGAGGCGGCCGCCGAGCGATGATGGCCGTCGGCCACGTAGAGCGCGGGAAGGGCCGCGAACTCGGCGGAGAGCGCCGCCTGAACCCCTTCGTCGGCGATCACCCAGAGCCGATGGCGCACGCCCCCCGCGGCGGTGATGTCTACCGCTGGCTCGGTCTGGCTCAACCGCGAGAGGGTCTGGTCGAGGCTCGGCCGGCTGGGGTAGACCAGGAACACCGGTCCGGTCTGGGCATTGAGGGCGTCGATCTGGCGGACCCGGTCGTCCTCCTTCACCGGACGGGTGAACTCATGCTTCTTGATGCGGCCCTCGTCGTAGGCCCGAACCGAGGCGGCTGCCACCAGTCCGGTCTGTACATGCCCGCCCATGATGAGCTGGTAGAGGTAGTAACAGGGTTGGGGGTCGCGGATCAGCACGCCTTCGGCGAGCATCTGCTTGAGGTTCTCCCGAGCCTTGAGGTAGACCTCCGGCGCGTAGGGGCTTACACCCTCGGGTAGATCCACCTCGGCGCGGGAGATGTGCAGAAAGCTCCAGGGTCGGCCCCCGACCATCGCCCGCGCCTCGGGCTCGCTCATCACATCGTAGGGTGGGGCGGCGACGTCCGCGGCGCGCCCGGCCGCGGGTCGAAGGCCGGCGAAGGGTTTGATCAGGGGCATGGCGCGATTCCTGGCCTGGGTGGGTGAGTGCGGATCAGAGGATCGGGGGCGCGTACAGAAGGCCCCCATCCCGCCACAGGGCGTTCATTCCGCGCTTTATCCCCAGGGCGGATTGTTTGCCGAGGTTTCGCTCGAACATCTCCCCGTAATTGCCGATCTTGCGGACGAGATCAACGGTCCATTGGGGTGCCAGGCCGAGGGCCTTGGAGGAGGCACCCTCGAGGTCGAGGAAGTAGCGGATGTCAGGTGTCGTCGCCTGCTCGCGGAGCCGGTCGATGTTGGTGGAGTTGATGTCGAGCTCCTCGGCGTTGATCAGGGCGTAAAGGGTCCATTCCACGATGTTGCGCCACTGATCGTCGCCCGTGCGAACCGCCGGCGACAGGGGCTCCTTGGAGAGGGTCTCGGGGAGGATCTTTTGGGCCGCGGGGTCGGCGAGGGTGGAGCGCAGGGCGTAGAGCTGGGACTGGTCGCTGGTGAGGGCATCGCAGCGCCCGCCCAGATAGGCCTCACGGGCGGTGTCGAAGGAGTCCGCGGCCACCGTGCGATAGGTCATGCGGTGGCGGGCGAAAAACCGCTCCAGGTGGCGCTCGCTGGTGGAGCCCGCCTGCACGCAGATGGCGGCACCGCTGAGCTCAAGCACGCTCATCTTGCCGCCGGCACGCGGCACGAGGAAGCCCTGGCCGTCGTAGTAGAGGACACCAACGAAGTCCATGCCGTGGGCCAGGTCCCTTTCCATGGTCCAGGTAGTGTTGCGGGAGAGCAGATCTACCCGGTTTTCGCGCAGGGCCTCCAAGCGGTCCTGATTGGTGAGACGAACGAATTCCACCTTGTTCGGGTCGCCCAGAACGGCGATCGCAACCGCGCGGCAGAAGTCAACGTCGAAACCGCTCCATCGCCCGTCTTTGTCCTGCAGGGAGAGGCCGGGGATCGCCCCGTTCACCCCGCACCGCAGGGTTGCGCCTTGTTTGACGTTGTCCAGGGTGCCTGCATGCGCGGTTTGCGCGACCCCTATGACGAGCCAGGCGGCAAGCCCGATCTGGCGAAAGCTGCTGAGCATGGATGCGGTCCTCCCGCGCCGTCGGTTGATCATTAAACGCTCTACCACCGCAAGATGGCCCACTGCGGGGGCCTGATGGTGCGATCGCCGGGGTCGCGCCGCCATTGCGCGTCGCCGCTGCCGTCATCGTCCACCAGGTAGTAGGGGGCACCCACGCTGGGCGTGATCTTGGTCATGTAGAGGTTGTTGTTGACCCGATACTCCTCGACCGTGCGGTTGTCGTGCTCACGCAGCGTGACCGCGGGGGCGAGGTCGCTTTGCTGGACGTCGAGATTGAGGTCGGTAACCTTCGGTTGCCCGGCCGTGAGCCCCAGCGACAAAGACCAAAGCCCAGACAGTAGGAAGGCGAGAGTAAAGGATCGAGTCATCAGTCCAGGGGACCCGTCGAAGCTCATCGGCGGGCTTATGGTATCAGGATCGCGCAACCGGAGGCACAAGCCGCCGATCTTCTCGCAGGGCGGCAGGGCGGGTATCTCAGGCTCCGAGCGGATTGGTCCGCGGCGCGTCGCGAGGGTGCTCCGAGAGCCCTTCCTCCCGGCTGGTGCCACGGCAAACACTTCGCCAGATGGGGGTGGCCGCAGGGTTGCATCGATTCGATACGCCTTCCGAGGGGTGCTTAGGGTTCGACCGGAGGTCAACCCTGTGCTATAGGTATGCGCCCTTTTTCCAACCGGCCGGTGAGTGCGATCAGTGGACACGGACGAGATTCTGGAAGCCTTCGAGCTTCTGCCCGAATGGGAGGCGCGTTATGAGTTTATCTCCGATCTGGGTAAGGGGCTCGCGCCCATGCCGCAGGGGTGAATCCGGCCGGTTTTTCTCGTGCAGGATTTCTGCATATCTGACCACTTTGTTATGGCCAAAGTGTGATGTACATCTCGTTAACTTAATCACAAGTTGTGAATAGCATCTCGGTCATGTCCTTATTCAGCTAATACCCTTTACGTCTGATGCTTTGTGGGCGAAGCATTAATTCAATTATGTATTGCGGGGCATTCCTCAGATGAAATTGCTTCTGGTTGAAGACAACAGTACCGATGCAGAATTTCTTGCTGCATCGCTTCGGCGCAGCGGCGCGAATGATATCGAGCTTACGCATGTCATGACGCTGAAAGATGCGTCACGTTCACTTCGTAAGGGCGGTTTCGAGGTTGTGTTGCTCGACCTTGGGTTGCCCGATGGCTCTGGTATGGAATGCGTTGAAGCAATTCAGCAGGCTGATGCCGATATGCCTATCGTTGTACTGAGTGGTCGAGACGATGAAGAGTTTGCATTGAGTATTCTGA
>JAEHCY010000419.1 GCA_016880695.1 Chromatiaceae bacterium
ACCACCCACCCCCGTTGCGTAGGGATCGGTTGCTGCTCCACCGGGTCACGCAGGGACGGCCCCCGTTTCTGCCCGACGAGACGCCCCCTCTCCTGTGTGCACAAAAGCAGTGCACCTTACCCACTGTCCGCGCTAATCTAGTGCGACGCCCTAAGCCGGTGCTAAGTCAGAAGGCCGATGAAGTCTGAAAGCAGACGTCGCGGTGCCGTGCTAGATTCTCCATGAGGTTGCAACTAGCTGATTCAACGGCCAATCGAGCCGCTGCTTAGATCCTCGGTAGGCATAAGCATGGGACCTTGTTACTTGTGGCATCTTTTGTGCTAATACGGTCAGATCGCCCCTTTCCCGCGGATGCGGCGAGTGGAAGGCGTATACGGGGCTCCTCGCCATCGCAAGCCGAGCAGTAATTTTGACCCTACCGGGAGACCAGCAAAATGTCCTCTGAAGTGACCAAGCTAATCGAAGAAAAAGAAGTTAAGTTCGTCGATCTCCGCTTCACCGATACCCACGGCAAGGAGCAGCATGTGAGCATGCCCGCTGCGCTCGTCGATGAAGAATTCTTCCAGGATGGCAAGATGTTCGACGGCTCTTCCATCGCGGGATGGAAGGGTATCCAAGAGTCCGACATGGTGCTCATGCCCGACCCCAGCACCGCCGTGCTCGATCCCTTCTCGGACGAATCCAGCCTCATCCTGCGCTGCGACATCCTCGAGCCCACCACCATGCAGGGCTATGAGCGCGACCCCCGCTCCCTCGCCAAGCGCGCCGAGGTCTATCTAAAGTCGACTGGCATCGCCGACACCGCATATTTCGGCCCCGAGCCGGAGTTCTTTATCCTCGACGATGTCCGCTGGGGGGCGGATATCACCGGAGCCTTCTACAAGGTTGACTCCGAAGAGGCCCACTGGAATTCCGAGCGCGTCTACGATGACGGTAACATCGGCCATCGCCCCACCGTCAAGGGCGGCTACTTCCCGGTGCCTCCGGTGGACTCCCTCAACGACATCCGTGCCGCCATGTGCCTGGCCATGCACGAGATGGGGCTGGAGACTGAGGTGCATCACCACGAGGTGGCCACTGCCGGACAGTGCGAGATCGGGACCAAGTTTGATACCCTGACTCGCCGGGCCGATTTGAACCAGGTGCTGAAGTACTGCGTCTGGAACGTGGCCCACGCGTACGGCAAGACTGCCACCTTCATGCCCAAGCCCCTGGTCGGCGACAACGGTAGCGGTATGCACTGCCATCAGTCCCTCGGCAAGGACGGCCAGAATCTGTTCGCTGGTGACAAGTACGGCGGCCTCTCCGAATTGGCGCTCTACTATATCGGCGGCATCATCAAGCATGCCCGCGCCCTGAACGCGTTCTGTAACCCCGGTACCAACAGCTACAAGCGCCTCGTGCCAGGGTTCGAGGCTCCGGTCATGCTGGCCTATTCAGCGCGTAACCGTTCCGCCTCAATTCGAATCCCCTGGGTGGCCAATCCTAAAGGGCGTCGCATCGAGGTCCGTTTCCCCGATCCATTGGCCAATCCCTATCTTGCGTTCTCGGCGATGCTGTTAGCCGGACTCGATGGGATCCAGAACAAAATCCATCCCGGCGATCCACTGGACAAGAACCTCTATGATTTGCCCCCAGAAGAGGCCAAGGCGGTGCCGACGGTTTGCCATTCACTGGACCAAGCGCTGGAGGCCCTCGATCGGGATCGCGAGTTCCTCACCGTTGGGGGGGTGTTCACCAACGATCTCATCGATGGTTACATCCACCTCAAGATGGAGGAGGTGACGCGCTTGCGCATGACCACCCATCCCATCGAGTTCGATATGTACTACAGCCTCTAGTAGCAGAGGCCGCCCGATTCGACAAAAAGCCCCCCGCCCGCGGGGGCTTTTTGTTCGGACCCGGCTGAGTTGCGCGCGCCTCCGCTCCGGCCGGGCAAGCCGATCTACCGACCGGTAGCGGACCGCACCAGGATAGTGCGACCGCGTCAGCTCCTCTGCCACAAGGAACGACGAAGCTCCAGCGAGAATGCTCGTAGATTGGCTGCTCCGGTGCCAGCGGAGGGGTCCGGACCCAGAATCCGGAGGCCCGGTATGAACCTTGCGTAGAAAAGCAACCGCACCAGAGAAGTAACCGAGCAGAGAATCGCCCCGGCGCAGACGCTTTCTGCTGCGAGGCCAAAAGCGAAGACCCAATAGCCGTGCCACCACGCATCGTCAACAACCTAAATCAGCCTTCGCCGAGCGGGATCGAGCACCGCATCCTCGACAACCTCGCAACCGCGGTCCTCTTGTTCGATGCATCCCTGTGTTTGAGCTATATCAACCCCGCCGGCGAGATGCTGTTCTCGGTCAGTGCTCGCCATATTTTAGGCGGCACGGTGTCGGGGGTCTTGCCCTGCTCCGACAAAAAGGTGGAGGAGAAGCTGCGCCAAGCCCTCACCGACGGCCATCCCTTCACCGAGCGGGAGATGCCGTTGGCCTTGCCCGATGGCCGCGAGATCCGGGTGAATTGCTCGGTGCAACCCCTCTACCATGCGGAAGCACCGAACGAGATCCTGGTGGAGTTGCACCAGGTTGACCGACATCTGCGCATTAGTCGCGAGGAACAGCTCATCGTACAGCACCAGGCGGTGCAAGCCCTGGTGCGCGGTTTGGCGCATGAGATCAAGAATCCGCTTGGTGGATTGCGGGGTGCGGCCCAACTACTCGAGCAGGAGCTGCCCGACCCGGCGCTGCACGACTATACCCGCATCATCATCGAGGAGGCCGACCGGCTCCAGGCCCTAATGAATCGAATGCTCGGTCCGAACCGCCCGCCCGAGCGCCGGCTAGCGAACATCCACGAGATTCTGGAGCGAGTGGTCGGATTGGTACGCGCCGAATCCGGTCCGCTTCTGTGCGTTGAACGCGATTACGACCCCAGCATCCCCGAACTCTCCGCCGATCCCGACCAGTTAATCCAGGCCTTTCTCAACATCCTACGCAACGCCGCCCATGCGGTGTCCGATGCCGGCCGTGTCCGAATCCGCACCCGTGTTCTCCGGCAATTCACCCTTGGCCAGGTGCGGCATCGTTTGGTGTTGCAGGTCGAGATCGAAGACAACGGTCCGGGGATAGGGCCGCAGCTCCTTCATCGCATCTTCTACCCGATGATCTCCGGAGGGAGTGGTGGGACAGGACTGGGGTTGCCCATTGCACAAAACCTCATCAACCGGCATGGGGGTCTCATCGAGTGCCAGAGTAAGCCCGGAGAGACCCTGTTTACGGTTTACCTCCCGCTGGAATCGTCCCATGGATAAAGCCCCGTCCGTTTGGGTTGTCGACGACGATCGCTCGATCCGCTGGGTCCTGGAAAAGGCGCTGTACAAGGCCGGCATGGTGGTCACCAGTTTCTCCAACGGCGTGGGCATCTTGGAGAACCTGCAGCGCGAGACCCCAGACGTCATACTCACCGATATCCGCATGCCTGGGATCGACGGACTGGACCTCCTCAAGCAGATCAAGGGCCGCTACCCCCATCTTCCGGTCATCATCATGACCGCGCACTCCGATCTCGAAACCGCGGTCGCCGCTTTTCACGAAGGCGCCTTTGAGTATCTACCCAAACCCTTCGACCTCGAAGAGGCGGTGGAGCAGGTGCGCCGAGCCCACCGGCAGAGAAGCCGAGAGCCCGAAGCGGCTCGGGCAGAGCTCGCCCATCACCCGGACATCGTCGGCGGCGCGCCTGCCATGCAGGAGGTATTTCGAGCGATCGGCCGGCTCGCGCGATCCAATATCACGGTGCTGATCAATGGTGAGTCTGGGACCGGTAAGGAATTGGTGGCGAGGGCGCTGCACCGCCACAGCCCGCGCCGCGATAGACCCTTTATCGCCCTG